>JBGSTE010000403.1:0-3592 GCA_041736655.1 Phycisphaeraceae bacterium
TTCTCCTGGCCCTTGCGTGGCTTGAGTTCGGGCATGCCGACGTTGTAGAGGTTCAGGACGTTTTCGAGGGTGAATCGGCCGTGGTGCATGTAGGGCGCGGTCTTGGTGATGTTGCGGAGTGACGGCGTCTTGAACGCGCCCATGTCTTTGACGTCCTGGGTGATGTGCCAGCGGCCGCGGTCTTCGAACTTCTGTTGGCCGTAGGCCGAGAGCCCGACGTTGTGGAAGAGGTTGTCGGTCAGGAGCGGGCCGTGGTGGCAGTTGACGCAGCGGGCTTCGTTGCGGAAGAGGTGCAGCCCGCGCACGGCCGAATCTGAGAGCGCGTTCTGGTCCCCGGCCATGAACCGATCGAGGTTGTTGCGTTCGCTGTTGATCGTTCGGCAGAAGGTGGCGACGGCCTGTGCAATGCGGTCGGAGGTCACGGCCCGGTCGCCGAAGGCTTTCTCAAAGTGTGCGAGATAGTCGTCGCTCTTGGCGATGACCTGTTCCACGTTGCCCAGGTCCGCGTGCAATTCGTTGGGGTTTTGGATCACCGCCAGGACGAGTTCTTCGAGCGTCGCGGCCCGGCCATCCCAGAAGAGCGAGGTGAAGTGGCCGGTGTTCTTGATGGTCGGCGCGTTGCGTTTGAGGAGCAGTCGCCGGTCGCCGAAGGACGCGGTTCGGCCGTCGGTCCAGCCCAGGTCCGGGTCGTGGCATGATGCGCAGGCCATCTGCGAGCTGCCGGAGAGCCGCGGGTCGAAGAAGAGCAGCTTGCCGAGCTCTTCTTTTTCCGGCGAGTGGGGGTTGGACTCGGGGAAGACCGGCTCGGGCATTGGGCCCATCTCGACAAAGTTGACGCCTTCGTCGATTTGTGCGGCCGGCCACTGATCGACGGGCTTTTCGTAGAGCTTCCGCAGTTCGGCGGTGCGTGCTTGAAGTGATGCCGCGTCGTCGCCGCCAGCGTCGTTGGTGGCGCTGGAATGCGTAGAGGTGCTGTTGTTGGTGCTGGTGGTCGAGCAGGCGAAGATGATCGCGCCGCAGGCCAACACGAGAAGCAAACCAGAGAGTTGGCGGAGCAGGGAAGTAATGGAGTAGTTCATGGCGTAGGTGCGGTGGTGGTCTGGTCGCCGTTGGCCTCGGACTGGTACTTGCGTGGGGCGACGTGGCCGTCGAGGTAGGCGGCGAAGGTGGAGTTCAGCGCGTTCTTGGCGTCCTTGTCGTGGACGTTGGCTTGCTGGGAGCCGGGGATGGCGCCGGCGCTCTGGTCGTCTCGGCCGGGCCTGCCTTCGTAGAGCGCGAAGTTGTCCCAGAGGTAGCTGGATTCGCTGGTGTTTCGGCCGAACTCGGTGGTCTTTACGCGGTCAAAGAGTTTGTCGGCGTTGAAGGCGTAGGTGTTGCGGTTGTCGTGGAAGCGTTCGTTGATGGGGCAGACCCAACTGTCGGACTCGCCGGCGATGAAGCCTTGCTTGTCGAGCACCGCAGCCAGGCCGAGGGTTTCGAGCGTGGGCAGGCCGGCCCACTTGGAGGACGCGGGCGCAGCGGTATCGGGCGCGATGCGATAGCCCCATACGCCGGTCTCTTCGGGACCGGGAAGGAAGTCTTTGTTTTCGGCCGCCCAGGCGAAGCTGGAGGTGAAGATCTGCCGGAGGTTGTTGAGGCAGGCTGCGTCCTGCGCGGACTTGCGGGCCATGCCCAGGGCAGGGAGCAGGATCGCGATCAGCAGGGCGATGATGCTGATGACGACCAATAACTCGATGAGGGTAAACCCTAGTCGTGATTTTATAGATCTATGGGTTTTTCGCATAGTTTAATCCTGTTTTTCACCAGGCCACACTTATATAATAGCAGTCGCTCGGCCGGAGAACAATCAATTTTTTTACTCTGACCCCGGTTCAGAGTTGTAGAAAAGGAAGCTTCAGTGCGTGCTCAGTTTACCCGTCAGCGTTCGGTTTTGTGTGCGATGTGCCTTGGCAGTGTCTGGGTCAGTTCGGCTTGGGCGATGATCACCCCCGACCAGCCGATCTCGCGACTGCTGCGCGAAGACGACAGCACGTACTTCCCCCTCTTTGACTTTGAATTGATCTCTTCCATCCGCGAAGTGACCACCACGCCCGGCGGCGGCTTCATCGTCAACGCCAAGACAGGCGTGTCCTTCGGCGACAACTACTCCATCAACCCGCCCCAGGCCAACCTCGCCAAGGACCACATCTTCGGCGACATCGATGGCCTGGCCGGCGCAGTCCTCCAGGTCGAAGACCCCGCCGCCACGATCAACATCGGTGGCACGAATTACGCCCGCGTGCAGTACAGCACGAGCATCGGCTACAACGCATCCAACGGCAAACTCATCTACGGCGCGGACATCGACCTGATCCCCGATGCGCCCAACAAGACCAACCGCAAGAGCGCCATCTTCGTCGGCAACACCCCCGCGATTGTCCAAGGCGACATGCTGCCGACGGGTAACGGCTTTGCCGGCGCGGTCAGCACCGGCCTGACCTTCGCGGGTTCGTCCGGCGACACCGCGTTCTACAAAAGCACCTACGCCGGCGGCGCGGGCCTGTTCACTTCCACCGGGCAGGTCCTGCTCTACACCGGCATAGGCCTGGGGCCCAGCGGCGACACGCTCCTGAACCTGGGCAACTCCAATGTCTCCGACAACGGGGCCCACTACATCATCAACCCCGACATCAACCTCGGCCCGATCGAGGCCCTGGTCATCAACGGCCAGATCGCGCAGACGCCCAGCGGAACCTTCCTCCGCGATGGCGATCAGGTCGTCGCCGGCGGCGCTGAAGTGTTCGATGACTTTAACCCTTTCAATCAGGTCGCCATCAATAACGCCGGCAAGTGGGCCGCGAGCGCAACGGTCACCAACGCCGGCAACGACACGGAAGTGATCATGGTCGACGGCCTGGTCGTCTTCCGCGAGGGCGATGTGCTGCCCAGGCTTGCCGGCGGCAACGCGGCGCCGCTCGCGGGTCTGCCGCAGTATGTCGATGTCAACAACAACGGCGATGTCGCGTTTTTCTTCGGCAGCGGCTCGAGCTCCGGTGCGCTGGTCCTCAACGGGCAGGTCGTTCTTCAGAACGGCGACCTCATCGGGACTGACACGATCGACAAGTTCGCCGTCGCCCCGATCGCGCTGAGCGACCGCGACGCCAACGGCATCGTCCACCTCTACTTCAAGGCCAAGGACAGCAGCGGTTTTGACGCCAATTCCTTTGCCCTCTACCACATGTCCTTTGTCATCGGCAACCCCGCGGACCTCGACAACGATGGCGATGTCGATGATGCGGACTTTGGTATCGCCTTCGCCGCGTTCACCGGGCCCGGCGGCGTGAGCAACTCGCCGGCGGACCTTGACAACGATGGCGACGTGGATGATGCGGACTTCGGCATCGCCTTCGCCGCGTTCACCGGCCCAGGCGGCGCGGTCAACGTGCCCGAGCCCGCCTCGGCCTTGCTCCTGACCCTCACCGTGTTTGCCTGCTCCCGCCGACGGCGGGGTTGATTTTTTCGTTGATTTTTAACACTTTTTTGGAGAAAACCATGCGTACCCGTTTTGCACTGTCCACCCTCGTCGCCGGCCTGGCGCTGGCTGGCTCGGCCT
>JBGSTE010000407.1:0-13711 GCA_041736655.1 Phycisphaeraceae bacterium
GGACATGATGCCCAGCCGTTCAGAGTCGTATCTGGGGGCGTGGAAGGGCAGCAAATTAGTTCGCAGTTACTCGATGAACTGGAACATCGGCCCGGCGATCTTCCCAGCGCCCATCGGCACTTCGGAGAACCTCGAAACGCTGGATGACATCAGCCAGCCGAGCCACATGGCGGTCGTCTGCGAGGAGAACACCTTCCCCGTGCCCGGGCTTAACACTCATCCGATGCAGGACAGCACGATGATCGCCCGTAATGTGTACAAAACCACTGACGGCGACAGCTTTGCCACCTTCCACGGGCGGATCGGCGGCAACAAAACGACACTCAGCGGCACCAGCAAAACCCTGGGGGCCAACGACTCAATGGGCAGCGGCGGGAGCAACGTCAGCTTTGCCGACGGCCACGTGGAGTTTGTCGACCCTTGGGCTTCATATGTCTACACCGGCACCGGGCCTTGGAACGGGCTCCCGGTCAGCGGCACGCTCCAGTATTGCATTGACTCGATCCCGGTTCAATGATGAACACAAGTCAACAAATGGATTGCACTAACCCCCGGCCCGCGTCGGGGGTTTTTTCTTTGTTGATGGTTCCGGATAACGGCTGTCAATTCCTGCGTTTTGTGCGGCCAGGGGGGTTTGGAGCGGTTATGTCAACTTTTTTGGTTCTGACAGGTGTGGGGCGCTTAAGGCGCGTAGGGGTTGTGACGATTGGAGCATAGGCCAAGGGATGGCTCGGGACCCGCAAGGCAAAGACGCTTCCGATAAGTCGCGTTTGGGTCCCAGGTGGCGGAAAACAGTTACCGCCACCGAAAATGCTCAGGCAGCCAGCCGGGGTCACGCGGGACGCGTGATCCGGTTGTGTGACTCAACTCCGCGGTTCGAGTCACGCAAGCTAACTGGCCCGCCCCGCCCGGCAAAGGAAGGCCGACGGGCAACGGGACCAGCAGGACAGGCCGGTGAGCACACGGCGACTCGGGGCGTTCCCGACCGCCAAACAAGCATCGTGATCGGATCGGAGATCCTCAGGACCACGGCAGGACGCCAGACACCGACGACGTGACACTCACACATGTGATCACGGAGGACCCACACCATGAGTCGCATCAACACCAACGTTCAGTCCCTGATCGGCCAGCGCGTGCTCGGCCAGAACAACAAAGGCCTCAACACCTCGCTTGAGCGCCTGTCCACCGGCCTGCGGATCAACCGCGGCAAGGACGACCCCGCCGGCCTGATCGCCAGCGAGACCCTCCGCAGCGAGAAGGCCGCCATCACCGCCGCCATCGGCAACGCCGAACGCGCCGACCAGGTGGTCAACATCGCTGAAGGCGGTCTGCAGGAGATCAACGCCCTGCTCATCGAAGTCCAGTCCCTCGTCGGACAGTCCGCCAACGACGCGGGCCTTTCATCCGACGAAAAGAAGGCCAACCAGCTCCAGATCGACTCGATCCTTCAGACGATCGACCGCATCGCGGCCTCGACCTCCTTCCAGGGCACCAAGCTCCTCAACGGCACGTACGACTTCACCGCCTCCGGTGTCGCCACCACCGTCGCCGACTACCAGATCAACGGTGCCAAGCTCAAGTACGGCGAAAACCGGGCCGTGCAGGTCCTGGTCACGCAGTCCGCACAGCACGGGGCCTTGTTCCTCTCGCTGGGCACTTCGCTGAACCTCGCCGCCGCCACCAGCTCGTTCACCTTCGAACTCGGCGGTTCGCTGGGAACACGCGAGTTCACCTTCGGTTCGGGTACCACCATCGCCAGCATCGCCGCAAGCGTCAACACCTTCACCGATGTCACCGGCGTCTCGGCCGTGGCCTCGGGCTCGTACCTGGAACTGAAGTCTGAAAACTTCGGCTCAAACGAATTCGTCTCCTTCAAGATCACCAACCTCGGTGGTCAGACCGGCGGCGTGGTCACGGCCTCGGCGGGTAACGAGAACGCCCTGCGGACCGCAACCGCCTTCTCCGCCACCACCGATGTCCGCGATAGCGGACAGGATGTGGGCGCGGTCATCAACGGTGTCGCCGCGGTCTCCGACGGCAAGACCGCACGGATCAACACCGACTTCCTGGATGTCGAACTCGAACTGACCACCACAGGCGCTCAGGCCCTGGGCGCGATCAACGCCCTGACCATCACCGGCGGCGGAGCACAGTTCAACCTCGGACCCAACGTCGACATCCTCAACCAGGTCAGCATCGGCGTGGGCAACGTCGCGGCCCGAAACCTCGGCACCCTCACCAACGGCTACTTGGACGAACTGGCTTCGAGCAAGGGCAAGAACGTGGTCGACGGCGACCTGGGCGCGGCCCAGAAAGTCGTCAACGACGCGATCAACCAGGTCTCCTCGCTGCGTGGCCGACTCGGTGCGTTCCAGAAGAACATCGTCGGAGCCACCATCCGATCGCTGGGTGTGGCCCTTGAAAACACCTCCGCCGCCGAGTCCGCGATCCGCGATACCGACTTCGCTTCGGAAACCGCAGCCCTGACTCGTTCGCAGATCCTGGTCCAGTCCTCGACACAGATCCTTTCGATCGCCAACAGCCAGCCGCAGAACGCCCTGGCACTGCTTGGCTAAATCACCTTAGCCTGAACCGGACTCCCGCTTACGCGGGCATCCGATCACTGATGCGGAGCGGCGCTGGCAACAGCGCCGCTTCTTTCTTTTTACACGCATTTGGGCCCATCCTGTTAAGATACCCGGCATGAAATACGCCGCCACCCTGCTCGCTTCTTTCATCATCGCCCTGCTCTTGACCGCCCCGGCCAGCGCCCAGCAGCGATTGACCGGCACCTGGCGCGTTCAGGAAGTCGCCGGGCAAAAGACCCCGAAAGGCGTCGAGTTGTCCTTCACCTTTGTCGACGACACCAAGGCCACGCTGACCTATCGCCTTTCCGACGATGCGCCCCAGACCTGGGACTTCCGCTTCACGATGGATCAGGGCCAACTCAAGCTCGAACCGGCCAAGGTTCAGGGCGAGCCGGACAGCATCACCTACGACATCCGCTTCGAAGAAGGCAAGCTGCTGCTGCTGACGCCCAAGCCCGCGGAAGAAACCGACGCGGACAAGCCCGCCGAAGGCGCAGAAGACAAACCCGCTGACGCCGCTGACACTGCCGCCGACCCGGCCCAGCCCAAGCCCGATGCAGACAAACCCGCAGAGCAGGGCGACCCCGCTTCCACGGCCAAAGAAGAGCCGTCTAGCGCAACCGACACCGAGAAAGAGCAAGAGGAAACGGAAAAAGAGAAAGACCAGCCCGACACCCGCGAGCCGGTATGGGTTCTGACGCCGGCCGAGTGACCCGCACATGGACAAGCGGAAAGCCTGGCAACTGTGAATAGCGTTTTCAGCAGGCGATGATTGTTCACTACATGCAAGACCGATGTCAGTATTTCATTTTTTCCTGATTTTCAGCCGATTTTTTCTTTGTTTGCAATGCCGATCAGGGTATAACGCCGTTTAGCACAAGCTGCTTCCGCAGCGAGCATATCTGTTTCGATAATCGAACCCTCAGCACGAGAAAGGAATCTCCGATGATCTGGTCCCGCATTCTTAGCAGCAACAGCAGCAACACCAAGCCCCGGCGAAGACACTTGATTGAGTCTCTTGAGCCGAGGCTGCTCATGTCCGCGACGCTCTTTGCCGACGCCGGTCAGGATTTAACTGCGGATGAAGGCGCTGCGATCGAGGTCGACGGCTCGTTCATCGACACCAACCCCGGCACGCCGGGCACCTTCGATATCACGCAACTCACCAGCGACGCCGTGGCCGACTCGCTGGTGTCCATCAGCGGCGACAACGTCGCGTGGAACAGCGGCGGCAGGGTGCTGGCGTTTGACGGCACGACCGACGGGCTGGGCAACCCCAACATCATCGACCTCAGCGCTCTGGCGGGCATCACTTCCACGCAGGTCACCAGCATCGATGTCAGCGGTGAGCGCGTCGCCTTCAGCGTCGTCGGCACTGGCGGCGGCGTCTTCGTCTACGACTTCAGCTCAGCCAGCCTTGCGAACCTCACCCCCAGCGCCGCGTCGCTTGGCAATGTCGGCATCGACGGCGACATGGTCGTCTGGCAGCAGTCCACCGGCTCGTTCCTCTCTTCCTTCAGCTTCGACCTGGCCGACCCGCTCGCCACACCGCAACTGGTCGCGTCCGCCTCCGACCCCGGCGGCGCGGGCAACACGACCAACCCCGTCGTCGCCGACGGCGTGATCTACTGGATCGGCGTGGGCACCGGCGGCTTTACCGATGTCTTTGGCAAAGACCTCGCCACCGGCAACATCTACAACGTCTCCAACACCGCCACGCAGAACGACCAGAACATCGGCGCCGACGCCGGCGTCGTCGCGTGGAACACCGTCAGCACGCAAGAGGTTTTCGTCTTCGACGGCCGAGGCTACGACGGCACCGGCACCGCGCCCACACCCCTTCTCATGGCCGGCAAGGTCGGTGGGCTTAACGTTCGGCCCAAGGTCTCGGGCTCCAACGTCGTCTGGGAGTCCTTCCTCACCAGCCGAAACCGCGACATCTACGCCTTCAACATCGACACCGCCACGACCACCGCGCTGACCAGCGACAACGACACGAACACCGAGCAGTTCTCCGACCTCTCGGGCAACAGCGTCGTCTGGGAAGTCACCATCGGCGCCAGCCAGGACCTGGTCGTGTATGACCTGGCGACCGGCACGACCACGCCGGTGAGCACCGACGGCATCGCAGACTTCAAACCCGTCGTCTCCGGCGGGAACCTCGCCTATATCTCAGGCACCGGCAGCGCAAGCGAAATCAACTTCGCCCGCGGCGCTGGCAGCGCGACCTACCAGGTCGACTGGGACTTCGGCGACGGCACCGTCATCACCAACACCTCGCTCACGCAGTCGCACACCTACCTCGACAACGGCAGCTACACCGTCACGCTCACCGTGACCTCAAGCACCGGCGAGATCGCCACCGATACCGCGACCATCACCGTCAACAACCTCGCGCCGCAAGTCACCGCCCTGTCGCTCGATAGCGCCTCGGTCGATGAAAGCGGCAGCGTCACGCTCACCGGCAGCTTCGCCGACGCCGGCGTACTCGACACCCACAGCGTCAGCGTGACCTGGGGCGACGGCTCGACCAGCATCGCAACCGTCGACCAGCTTGCCGGCACGTTCACCGCACTACACACCTACCTCGACGACCAGCCGACCGGCACGGCCAGCGACCTGGCCCTGATCAGCGTCACGCTCACCGACAACGATAACGACAGCGGCTTGGCTAACGACAGCGTCACCGTCAACAACCTCGCACCGGTGGTCGGCGTGATCACCGGCCCGACCCAGGCGGTACGCGGTCAGACGCTCAGCTACACCGGCTCCTTCACCGATGCCGGCGTGCTTGATACCCACACCCAGGCTTGGACCGTCACCGACAGTTCGAGCTCCGTCATCGCGACCGGCAGCGGCAGCAGCTTCAACTTCGCGCCCACCACGCTGGGCAACTTCAATGTGACCTACACCGTCACCGACGATGACACCGGCAGCGCCGACAACACCATCACCCTCAGCACCAGCGTGATCGTCGTCTCGGCCGACCCGATCAACCCGGCGCTGACGACGGTCATCGTCGGCGGCGGCGACAACGCCGAGGCCTTCAAGGTCACGGGCAACTCCGCCGGCTTGAATATCGACGTGTTCGACTTCGTCACCCACCAGCACACCGAGCAGTCGGGCATCGACGCGGACCGCATCATCATCTACGCCAACGGCGGGGACGACTGGATCAAGATCTACAATTCCGCAGGCACTACGCCGACCGAAATCTTCGGTGGCGATGGACACGACTGGATCCGCGGCGGCAAGGCCCATGACGTCATCGTCGGCGGCAACGGGATCGACCTGATCTCTGGTGACGGCGGGCGCGACCTCATCATCGGTGGCTCGGACAGCGACCTGATCGTCGGCGACTCGGAGGACGACATCCTCATCGCGGGTGACTATGCCGGCCAGAACGACCTCGCCTCGCTCCGCGCCATCATGTCGCTCTGGCTAAGCAGCAACAGCTACACCAGCCGTGTCGCCTCGCTCTCGCCAGTGCTCAACGCCTCGACCGTTTCGGACGATGGCAGCTTCGACCTGCTGCTGGGCCTGCAGGGACAGGACTACTTCATGTTCAACGACCAGCAGGACCTGACCGACCAGCGCCGCAATGAACTGATGACCGACACGCAGATCGACTTCCTCGACAACGAAGACCTGGTGTAACCGGCGATCCAAAGCACAACGCAACACAACGTCCGCGGGCCCGGCTGATTGAGTCGGGCCCGCTTTTTTTGAGCTCGATGATGCTGATGAAGTCATACGCATCCCAATTGATACGCAGGCGTGACACGGCGATGCAATAGCCGCGACGCTACGCGTCGCCGGCGGAGCATAACACACCTATCCCACTTTGCCTGCGACGCGTAGCGTCGCGGCTATTTCACGTGCACGCCTGCAATTGAATTGAGTTGCGTATCACACCCCCGCCGGTACGCTGTCGCGGCGGAAGTTCAGACACGGCGCGGGCAGATCGTTGCGAGGCGGGGTGCCGTTCTTCGTGCATAAAACCCAGTGTTTATTGGCGACTTCGTACAGCCGGGCGTCCGGGCCGCCGTAGCCGCCCTCGGGGTTTTGCCGGTCGATGTGCGGGGCGCAGGTGTAGCCGGCCGGGAAGTTCTCGACCACCGCGCCGTCCATCACCGTCGGCAGGCGGTGCACGTGTCGGCCCAGCACCGGCATCGACTTGAGCAGGCCCTTGGTATAGGGGTGCATCGGGTTGTTGAAGACGTCAAACACGCTGCCGTACTCGACGATCCGGCCCGAATACATGACCGCCACGACGTCCGCGTTCTCCGCCACCACGCCCAGGTCGTGCGTGATGAGCATGATGGCCATCTGCTTCTCGCGCTGGAGCTTACGCAGCAGTTCAAGGATCTGCGCCTGGATCGTCACGTCCAGCGCCGTCGTCGGCTCGTCAGCCAGGAGTAGCGCCGGCTGACACGCCAGCGCCATCGCGATCATCACGCGCTGTCGCATCCCGCCGGACAACTGGTGCGGGTATTCCTTGAGTCGGCCAATCGGGTCGGCGATGCCCACATCGCGCAGCGCGTTCTCCGCGATCCGCAGGGCGCGCTCACGGCCGACCTGCTGGTGCAGGAGGATCGCTTCGAGCACCTGCTCGCCGATGGTGTAGACCGGGTTGAGCGAGGTCATCGGCTCCTGGAAGATCATGGCGATCTCGTTGCCGCGGACCTTACGCATCTGTTTGTCGTTGTAGGTCAGCAGGTTGACCGCCGGCCGCGCGAGGTCGGACGTCCACCAGATTTCTCCGCCATCGGTTCGTCCGGGCGGGTGCGGGATCAGTTGCAGCACGCTCAGGGCCGAGACCGACTTGCCCGAGCCCGACTCGCCGACGACCGCCAGCGTCTGCGCCGGGAAGATGGACATGGAGACTCGGTCGGCTGCCTGGACGCGTCGGCCGTTGGCCCCGCCGGGGAAGCTGATCGAGAGGTTCTTGATCTGGAGGACGGGTTCTGTGCTCATGGTGTATTTCGCAGTGTAATGAGTTACTTCACAGCGCGCGGGTCGATGACATCGCGCAGGGCTTCGCCGATGAGGTTGTAGGCGAAGACGGTCAGGAATATCGCGCTGCCGGGGAAGATCGCCAGCCACCAGGCGAAGGAACCGCCCTGCCTGGCCTGGTTGAGCATCTGCCCCCAGCTTGATTCGGTCGGTTCCAGGCCCAGGCCCAGGAAGCTCAGGGTGGCCTCGGTCATGATGGCGCCCGCGATGCCGAAGCTCGCGCCGACGAGCACCGGCGCCACGCCGTTGGGCAGCATGTGTTTGAAGAGGATCAGGTGCAGTGGCGTGCCGGTGGCTCGAGCGGCTAGGACATAGTCCATCTTGCGGAGCTTGAGAAACTCGGCGCGGACAAAGTAGGCGTAGCCGACCCAGCCGGTAAGCCCGAGGACCACCATCATTAATTCGAGCGATCGCCCGTAGAAGGCGACGATCATGATCAGGAGCATGATGACGGGGATGGAGGCGAAAATCTCGACCAGTTGAAGCCCGATGAGATCGACCCAGCCGGAGAAGTAGCCCATGATCCCGCCGATGATCACGCCGATGACCACCGCGATGCCGGTGGAGATAAAGCCGATATACAGCGCGATGCGTGAGCCGTGGATCATCCGGCTGGCGAGGTCCTGGCCGTTGTAGGTCGTACCCATGACGTGCGTGCGAGTCTGGGGCGTGATCTGTTCAAAGCGATCGAAGAGGTTCCGAACCTGTTCGTAAATGACCTCGCCGCGTTCCGGGTTGCTGCTGTTTCTCTGTTGATAGGCCCGCCATAAGACTTCCCCGACGTTGCGTGCCGACTGGATGTTGTCGGGCGTTGGGATATCCTTGCCTTGTTCGTCCTTGAGTTCATAGAGCCGGATGCCGTAGAGCGCTTCAGCCTGGACCTGCATCTCCTGTGCGATGTCGGGGATGACCGGGTGCTTGCCAGGCCGGCGCAGGTTGTTGCGAACCCCCACCTGCAGTTCATCGGGTTTGACCGTGGTCTGCTCAGGCAGGTCATCGTTGGGTGAGTAAGGGATGATGGCAAAGTAGGCGTTCTTCGCTCGGCCGTCCTTGATCGCCTGCCGGTAGAAGTCGTAGCCCGGCGCGGAGATACCGGTCGGCTCGACGCGGAACATCGGAACCATCATCACGGTCAGGATGCCGGTTGACAGCAGCAGCGCGACAAGCAGCCAGGCCTTACTCATGCGTAGCCGAAAGAGCGACAACGTGAAGATCGCCACCACGCCCAGTGCGAGCAGTGACCAGCGCACCCACCACCAGGCGAGGGACCACCAGCTGCTGTCGAGGGCGAGTCTGTTGGCATTGTTCGCTTGCTTTTGATAGATCGTAAAGTTGGACGTGATGGCGTTGTTCAGTTGCTGGTGCTGGTCGATGAGGTGGAAGGCCATCGAGCCCGCGAAGGTGGCACACATCGCGGCAAGGTAGACCCAGAAGACCTTGCCGCCTGCCCGGAAGCAGGCCAACGCGCCGATGCCCAGGAGAAAGCCTGCAAGGAACATGACATCCTGCGGCGTGAGCATTTCAAAGGCGGGGAACTGCCAGATCGGCCCACGCTGGGGGTCGACATAGCGCCACGCCAGCGGTCTGGAATTAGCAAGGAGCGGCGCCCATGCGGCGAGCGTAGCGGTTATGGCGATCCAGATGCAGCCGACGAGCGCGCCCTTTCGGCCCAGCAGCCGCAGGAAGGTCTGCGCCATCAGGCTTCGCCGTTGTCGGACATCGCGCTTGGCAATCTCGGGGGTGATTGACTTAGTCATACGTCACCCTCGGGTCCGCCAAGGCGTAGCAGATATCGCGTAAGAGCAGCGACAGCAGCGAGATCATCGAGCCGACGAGCGTCGTGGCCATGATGATGTTGATGTCCTTGTTCGTTGCGCCCTCGATCATCAGGAGGCCCATACCCTTGATCGAGAAGATGTACTCGACGACGAACGAGCCGACGAACAGCCCCGGCAGGATCGATGCGGCCATCGTGATCAGCGGCAGCAGCGAGTTCCGCAGCACGTGGTGAAACAGGATGTGGTGCTCGGAGACGCCCTTGGCCCGGGCGGTGCGGACGAAGTCGGCGGAGATCGTTTCGAGCACCGCGCTACGCATCACCTTGGTCATGAAGGCAAAGCCCCCGTACGTCAGGCAGACCACCGGCAGCACGAGATGCCAGGCGAAGTCCAGCAGCCAGCCGCGTTTCCAGCCCGACGCGTCGGTATAAGGCAGGAACGGCCAGTTGTCCGCCTGAAGGTCGTGCACGCCCGACGCGGGGAACCAGTGCAGATACTTGGAGCTGGCGAGGTAGGCGATCATCAGCGTGCCCGCGAGGATCGTCGGGACCGAATAGAGTCCGAGCATCGCCGCACCCGAGCCGACATCAAAGAAGCCCCCGCGTTTACGGGCCGCCAGCACGCCAACGGTAATCGAGACCGTGTAGATCAGCGGGATCGTGATGAGGTTCAGGAGCATCGAGACTTGCAGCCGTTCGCCGATGAGTTCGCCGATCTTCCTTCCGTTTTTGTCTTTGCCAAAGTCGGGCGAGAAGAATTTGAATTGACCGAAGTTGATCCGCGACTTGCCGATCGCGCAGGCGCTGACCTCGCGGAAGAGTTCGTTGACTGCCTTTTGCGGGTCCTGCGTATGGGTCTGTCTGAGCTTATCCCAGAAATCGTCATCACCCAGCGGCTGTGCGTCGATCAGTTCAAAGAGCGCCGGTGCCGGGCCTTGCTTGTTGGAATCGCCTTGTGGCATCGGGCTTTTTGCTGCTTCATCCAGGACCGTGAGAACTTCCTCGGGAGTCTTGTCTGCATAGACCGCAATAGAGAGGACAAGTTGAGCGATACTCTGCCGCTCGCTTTCGCTGCCGGCCCAGGCTCGCTGGGCAAGCGCTTGTTGAATCTTCTGCTCTTGATCTTTGGGCCAGACATATTCGCCGGTCATCCTGAACCCGATGGGCGAAACCTGATTGAGCCAGCGCAGGTACTGAACAAATTTGGGCTGGTCCAGCGCATAGCGGTTGATGTATTCCTGGCGGATACGTCGCGCCTCGCCACCCATGCCCTGGCTACCCTCGTTCAGGGCCCTGGCAAAGCCACCCGGCGCGTAGGCCATCACGAAATAGACCAGCACGGTGATCCCGATGAGCGTGGGGATCATCAGCAGCAGCCGGCGGATGATGTAGGTCAGCATCGTTCATCGCCCTGGTCGGCGTGGGTTGGGGCAGGCAGACCCCTGCACGGGGCGGTGTTGGTCAAGGTCATTGCCCGGTATGCAGCTGCATCGGACCGGGCACATAGTATTCCCAAGCGTAATTGATGCCCATCTTCGTGACTTGGATGTTCTTCAACCGTTTATCGAAGAAAACCACGCTCCGGGGGTTGAACATGAAGGTGTACGGCTGGTCCTCGTGGAGGATCGCGTGGGCCTTTCGCCAAAGCGCCTTGCACTTTTCATGGTCAACGGTCTTGCGCGCTTCCTCGACCGCCTGATCAAACTCAGCGCTTTTGTAGTTGAAGTAGTTGTCCCCGCCGCCGGAGGACTGCGACGAGTGGAACATCTGGTAGAGGTCGCTCTCCACCGAGCCGCCCCAGCCGAGCATGATCGAATCGAAGTTGCGATCGTCCAGCTTCTGCTGCATGACCGGCCAGTCCATCGGGTTGAGCTTCACCTCGACACCGGCCTGACGCATCGACTCCTTGAGCATCAGCCCGACCTGCTCGGCCTCGGGGGCGTTGGACGAGTAGATGAACTCATAGGTCAGCGGCACGCCGTCGGCCGACTCACGCACGCCATTGGCGTCGCGGTCGATATAGCCCGCCTCGGCCAACAGCGCCTTGGCGCGCTCGGGGTCGTAGGGCCAGGCCTTGATCGCCGGGTCCGCCTGCCAGCCCAGCGGGTGAAAAGGCCCGGTCGCGGGGCTAGCAAGGTTGTCATAGACCCGCGAGCACATCGCCGCGCGATCGATCAGCAGCGTCATCGCCTGGCGCACGCGTTTATCCGCAAACGCGGTCGGTCGATCGTTGCGCTTCTGGTTCCAGCCGATGTAGAAATACCCCCGCGAGACGTACTCGTATTCATACAGGTCGTTCTGCCGGCGAAGCTGTTCGTCGGCCGAGAGCGTGCGGTACATCGAAGCGGGTACACCGAAGCGGTCGATCTCGCGGTTACGCAGCATCGACAACCGGGCCGTATCCTCGAGTACCTCGCGCCAGATGACCTTATCCAGCGCCGGCCTTGGACCCCAGTATTTGAGGTTCCGCACCACCTCGATCTTCTGTGAACCCGGCTGCCACTTTTCTGGATCAACCGCCATCTTGTACGGGCCTGAACCCATCAGCAGCCCGGGCAGCGCGTTGTACTGCTCTTCCGTGAACCGTCTGACCCAGTGCTCGGGCAAGATCTGCAAATACTCTCCGCAGACCGTCAAAGCCATGAAATAAGGCTCGCGAAACTTGAACTGCACCGTGTGATCATCCAGCGCCGTGACCGACTCGATCTTTTCCAGGTAGCTGCGCATCCGCGGCGCATTGACCTTGGGGTTCATCACCCATTCGTACGTAAACACCACGTCGCGCGCAGTCATCGGAACGCCATCGGAAAAAACCACGTCCTGACGCATCTTGAACGTCACGGTCAGCCCGTCTTCAGAAATCTCCCACGACTGGGCAACCCACGGGCGAGGCTCGAGCGTGTCCGGGTCGATCGTGATCAACGACTCCAGTACGTATCGCGAGATGACGTCGGCGTAGATATCTCCGGCAATGTAAGGCGTCAGGCTCTTGACCGTCGTCGCAAAGGCGTCAATGAAGTAGTCGCCCTCGGCAAAGTCCGGTCGCGTACGCAAACCCGCGACACGACTAAATGTTGTGTCGTTGTCAAAGTTTTTGGCGCCAAACTGGACCGAGCCGGTGTCGCCGGGCAGGCCGACCGTGGTATCGCTGCCGAGCCTCGGGCCCGATGCGCCTTCGGTTGCGCTCTGCTTGAGTACCTCGACCAGTTGGTTGACTCCCGAGGTCATCTCGCCGACTTTCGAGGTCATCTGTTCGACGCCCGTTCGCAGCGCCTCCTGGTCCCGACCCATCTGAACCAGTTGCTGGCGATAAACATCCACCGACTCACGCTGGGCGGAAATCTCTTCGATCGCATCCTGCAACAGTCCCCACTGCCGCTGCTTCTGCACCATGCTCAGCAACACCAGCAGGCCCACCGCAACGACCAGCACCAGCATCACGATGTCTTTGACGGTAAATCGGTTGTCCATGACTCGTTCCCTGCTTGTTCTGTTGTCCCGGCAAACAGGCCGGGCGTCGGCTCCCCGTGGCTCATCAGGCTTAACCGTAATCGCTCATTGACGCTGCCGACTGCGCGGGTCAAACCGCTCACGCAACGCATCGCCCATGAAGTTCAAGCTCAAGAGTGTCAGCCCCAGCAGCACGCATGGGAACACCAGCACCCACCACTTGAACTCGTCGCTGAGCATCGGGATCGCCAGCGTCGGCAGCTCCTTGATCCCTTCGCTGGCGAGCTGGCCCCAACTGGCCAGGGGCTCGGTCACGCCGATGCCCAGGAAGCTCAGGAAGCTCTCCTGCAGGATCGCCTGCGGGATCGCCAGCGTGGTATAGACGATGATCGGGCCCACCAGGTTCGGCAGAAGGTGCACGCGGATGATCCGGCCAGCGCCCAGCCCCTGCGCCCGCGCCGCCTCAATAAAGGGCTGGCTCCGCAGGCTCAGCACCTGCCCGCGGATCACACGCGCCATCGTCAGCCAGCTCACTCCGCCGATGGCGACCACCAGCGTCAGCAGGTTCACAATCATCGGGTAATCCTGCATCATGCTCAGCAGGAACGACGGCTCATACTCCGGGTTGTCCGCTTGCTTCTTCGCAACCATGCCGCCAAAGCGTTCAACGACCCCACTGACCGCCACCGACAGCAGCACCACCAGCAGCAGATAAGGCAACCCATACAAAATATCGACGACGCGCATCAGGACCGCGTCCGTCCGCCCGCCGATGTAGCCCGAGAAGGCCCCCCAGCTCACGCCGATGAAGACCGACATCAACGCCGCGCTGATCCCCACGCCCAGCGAGATCGCCCCGCCCAAAAGACAACGCACA
>JBGSTE010000645.1:0-2086 GCA_041736655.1 Phycisphaeraceae bacterium
GGCCAGGCCCGCGGGCACGGTGAGTGTTGATGACGGCGCAGCCCGCGCGGTGCGCGAGCGTGGCAAGTCGCTGTTGGCGTCGGGCATCCTCGAGGTCACGGGGCGGTTTGAGCGCGGGGATGTGCTGCTGGTCCGCGACACGCAGGGCCGGGAACTGGCGCGGGGCCTGACGAACTACTCGGCCGAGGAACTGGCGCTAATCAAGGGCAAGCGTTCGGAGCAGTTCGGCGACCTGCTTGGCCGAGAGGCGTACGCGGCGGTGATCCACCGGGATAATCTGGTGGTGCTGGGGGGTTGATGATTTCTGGTGAACCCCTGAGACACAAAATGCAGGAATTCACATGAGGTGTTCATAGAAGATTTTATCAAGCGTAAGCAGGCCAGAACACACTTGACAGTGCAAGTCATAATCAGGCAAATTGTTTTGACACTGCGCGATAAGTTTCATGACAAAGGCTAATCGCTCGGGGAGTAGAAAGGATGTCTTCGTGAGAAATCGTTTTAGGTCTGGATCACGTTCTAACGCTTGATCAAACGCTTCATCCGCTTCGAATCTAGGGCGTTTATCTTTTGGATACAGCTTGCACATGATGCTGGCATGCCTGGATTTAGGGAACAGCTCAAATAACTTTTGAGCGCGCACCAACATCTGCTTCTCTTCAAGTAAATCTTGAAAAAGTGCCATACTTACCAGTGCTTCTTTGACTTTATCGACCAAGGAATGTAGTTCGGTTGGCTCACCACACTCTAAACAGAGCACAGGTATGACCGCGTGTTTATGGATGGCTCCCCGTGGATCTCTAATGCCCATCTCGAACTCCGTGCTCTGTGGTTCAATCGACTCGCTTCACCCTCGGATACTTCCCCGCCTCCCACTTGTAATTGACTTCCGGGTCGTTGCCGAACGCGCGGCCGGCCTGGCGGTTGTTGTCCCAGTGGGCGATGGCGTGCTGGGTTGATAGGTCATGAAAACAATTACTCCAGGATGCGGTCGGCCGAATCTGCAATGATGTCCAACTGATGAATCGTCACGTAGCGTCCGTAAACAACCAATCTTGCCTGGGTCGGCCCAATCTGGTCCTCGGAGAGTTCGACCACAACCGGGTCTTGACCGGCGAGTGTGTAAGTCAACTGATTGCCGACACGCATAATCGCCAGATCGATCCCAACTGGTCTCCATGAAGCCAAACCGATCGCATGTCCACAAACCTCAAAAATGGAACGCTGTGAGTTTGTCCAGCTTTGGGTCAGCTTGCCTTTAAGCGTGATCTGGAAATCGCCATCGAGCTTATATCTTGATGCAAGGACTGCGCCGCCAGGCTTTTCCTTGTTGGTGGCATGTTGGTCCGTGAACTCCCACTTTTGAGTCCAAGTCCAAAAATGTGCCACCTCGTCGGGGTTGCCGAATCCAAATGACATCTTAAACGGTTCGAGATGGTCTGGCGGCGGAACGAAGACAGGCACCACAGGAACGACAACCTGATCTTCCTTAGCCTGTGCAAGATCGGCCTTGGCTTGTTCGAGTAGTCGTTGCGCTTCCTCGAGTTTACGTTCGGCTTCTGCAAGATCGACTTGCCCGGTTTGCTCTTGGGCATTGTCTGCTGTGCCTGAGTCGCCGCACCCGTTGATCATGGCCGCGCAGAGTACACACAAAAGCCCACTCTTCATTCGTTTCTTCAGATGCATGTCGAGACTCTCATTGAAAGTGTCAAGTACGTCATATATCTACCGCTTCACCCTTGGATACTTCCCCGCCTCCCACTTGTAATTGACTTCCGGGTCGTTGCCGAACGCGCGGCCGGCCTGGCGGATGTTGTCCCAGTGGGCGATGGCGTGTACGTTCAGGCCGTCCGAGGGCGTGGGGTTCGGGTGGCGCCAGCAGGTTTCGCCGGCCTCGTGGTCGGTCAGGCCCAGCGAACACTTGAAGGCTTGGTCCGATGCGCTGGCTTCTTCGAGGGCGCGCTTGACGCAGTTGAGGCAGATCACCGAGCCGTGGTGGCCCTCGGTCATGGGGTTGGTCTGCGACTCGTCGTAGGCGTCCCAGTCGGTGCCACAGAAGTCGCAGGAGATCACGATGCCGTCGGGT
>JBGSTE010000423.1:0-8888 GCA_041736655.1 Phycisphaeraceae bacterium
GTCGGCGGGCGGGTTTACTTCGCCGTGAGCAGAGGATTCGCCGTGGCCGCCGTGGCCTGCTTGTGCATCGTCACCCGCGGGCTGATGCCCGAAGTGGTCCGAGGCTTTGCCCTGTGGATCGACCGGCGTAGTGGGATCGAGCGTGGTGGAGCGGTGGTGCGGGGCCGGGGCCGCTTGAGTTGAAGCGGGGTGGCCGGGCGGGACGGCTGAGATTTCGTAGGTTTGACACCCGCTGATCAACAGCAGGCCCGCGATGCCGAGTGTGGTAAGGGTTTTCATGGTGAGCAGCTTTCTTGTGTGAGGTGCCTGAAACCGTAAACGACGCCTGAGACTTCAAGGGTTCCATGGATCACCGATATTCGATCCCGCAGCGCAATCATGTAGGATCAGCGGGCCGATTCAAAAGCCCAACTCCGTGGAACCGCTCCCCGGTTACCAGGCGTTTACACAGGTGGAACATGTCCAACTCCTCAACCGACTCGCACTTGGACACCGCGCGTCGCGAGCGTTTTGACGCGGAGATCTGGCCCGAGGCTGCGATGCTGATGCGAACCGCCATCTCGTTGATGCCAAGCTCCGGCAAGACCGCCGAGGCCGAGGACCTTGTGCCGGAGACGCTGCTCAAGGCCTTCAAGGCCATCGACCAGCTTGAGCCGAACACCCACCCCCGAGCGTGGCTATTGACGATGTTGCGTCGGACCTGGATCGACCGGTGGCGGCAACGCGAACGCCGGCCCGACGGTCAAGCCATCGCACTGGAGAGCGTCGCCGAACCCGCAGATCAGACCCACGCGGCCGGACAGCACGACGAAGACTGGACCAATCCCGAATCGTTGTTGTCTCGCTTCGGCGATCAGGACATCATCAATGCCCTGCGTCTCCTACCCGAGGCCTACCGCTGGGCACTGCTGCTGGTTGATGTGCAGGCCCTGTCGGTCGACGAGGCGGCCAAAACACTCGACGTCGCCGAAGGCACGATCAAGAGCCGGCTGCACCGCGGCCGAGCGATGCTGCGGGACCACTTGCACGGCTACGCCACCGAGCACGGCTGGCTGAAAGGCAACGACGGACTTGCCAACGCGGAGGGAAACACCCATGACTGAACACCAGAACCAACTCGATCAAGCGACACGGGACCGCCTCGCGAAACTCGCGTCGACACCCGTGGACATGTCGCGTCTGACAAGAATGATGGCCGACGCATTGCCGCCCAAGCAAGAATCGAAACCGCTCGCTCGTCCGGCGCGCTCCGGCGGCTGGCAGCGGGTCGCCGCGATGTTCGTGCTCATGGCCGGGATCGCCGGCGCGTCTTATCTCGCCATCTTTGGCGTCGCGCCACAGTCGACCTATGCAAACGCCATGACCGTCGAGGAACTGCACGCCTACCTGCTTGAGCACCCCGACTCGGCCTACCGCGCCCAAACGATCGAGCGGGCCCAGGTAGTCATCAACGCACAGCTCGCCGGCAACATGCCGCTGCCGATCGTCGACGGCACGAATGTCCAATCGTGCTGCCTGGTGCAGGGCGACTTCCCCTTGCGTGCCGCGCTGGTTGTTGCGCGTCCCGAGGGCAGAGTCACCCTCATCATCGCCCAAGGCAAAGACTTCGCCCATCCCGCGCAGCCGATCCGCCATCCGTCGGGGATCGAACTCCAGAGCCACAGCCACATCGATATCCCGATGGTGATGCGGAACATCGGTGACCTCTGGATCTGTGTGATGGGTGAGCCAGACCATGAGGTCTTGGCAGACATTGCTGCAAGTCTCACCTTTTGATTGGGCAGGAATCATTTCAATGTTGCAAGAATCTGAGTGATCCGCGCCTGAGAGAGGCCTAGTCGCCGGGCCATCTCAGCCTTGTTTTTGACCTCGCCGGCGTCGAGTATCGCCTGCAGTTGGCCGGCCCGGGAATTGGATCGCCCCTTAACACTTGTGGATTCGGGGCCGGCTTCGGGACCGATCTCAGGCCCTTCCAGGGCAGGGTCAGGAAGGTCCGCGACAGACGTAAGTGATTGAGATACCGGGCACCTGGCTCCACTGTTAAGCGGTTTGTCGCGGGGACGTATGGGGGTGTCGTGTACCCGCGACAAACCGGGTAATCACAGCCCGCCATGCGTTTTCGCTTCGGCGGGCTGTTGTTTGGTTCCGGGCTCCGTTGAATCGCGATCCGTAGATCCTCTAGAATCACAAGGGTATCCGGCCCCGCACGATTGATGTATGAGCGAACTGTCGAACACGATCGACGAGATTTATCGCAGCCGATCGCGTCTTGTGTTCGCGACGCTCGTGGGATTATTGGGAGATTTTGATCTCGCAGAGGAAGCGGTGCATGATGCGTTTGCCTTGGCGGTGGAGCGGTGGGCGGCAGACGGGGTCCCCGAGAACCCTGTCGCGTGGCTCGTATCGGCTGGACGCTTTAAGGCGATTGATGCGATCCGCCGACAAAGTCGATTCGCAGAGAAGCAAGCCGATCTTCTCGCTCACCTTGAATCGATCGGGGATTTGAATCAGACCCGGTCCAGATACGACATTCAAGACGATCGCCTCCGCCTGATTTTCACCTGCTGCCACCCCGCGATTGATCCGACGATCCAGGTCCCGCTGACTTTACGCGAGGTCTGCGGCCTGACGACCGAAGAGATCGCCAAGGCGTTTCTGGTATCGCCATCAACCATGGCTCAGCGGATCGTGCGGGGCAAGGCCAAGATCCGTGACGCGAAGATCCCCTACGTGATCCCGTCGGTGCCCGACCTGCCGGAGCGATTGGACGCGGTGTTGTCGGTGATCTATCTGGTGTTCAATGAGGGATACTCTGCCTCGTCCGGCGAAACGCTGACACGAGCCGACTTGTCCGGCGAAGCCATCCGCCTGGCTCGCCTGATGCTGCAGCAGATGCCCGACCCGGAGGTCACGGGGCTGTTGGCGCTCATGCTGCTTCACGAATCGCGTCGCCCCGCCCGCACGAATCGGGCGGGCGACATCGTCCTGCTTGAAGATCAGGACCGTTCGCTATGGGACCGCCGGCTGATTGATGAAGGCGTTGGGCTGGTCGAGCGGGCGCTGGCCACTGGGCGGTTTGGTATCTACACGATTCAGGCCGCGATCTCGGCGGTTCATGCCGTTGCGGCTTGCGCTGCGGACACCGACTGGCCGCAGATCGTCGCGCTCTATGATGTGCTGCTGCGTGCCCACCGGTCACCGGTGGTCGAGCTCAACCGCGCGGTCGCCATTTCGATGCGCGACGGCCCTGTTGCGGGGCTCACGCTGATCGACGCAATCCTCAAGCGTGACGAACTGACCGGCTACCACCTCGCGCACGCCGCGCGCGGCGAGCTGCTCCGGCGTGCGGGGCATCTTCAGCCCGCCAGGCGGGCCTTCGAGGAGGCCCTCCGCCTGGCGAAGCAGGAACCCGAACGAAGGTTCCTCCGCGAGCGGCTGGACGCTTTGAGTTCTCCGGCTGACGGAGCGGGGTAGCCGGGGAAATCAGCCCCGCGAAGAAGTCGGTCCCGACCGGGTGCGGGGCCATCCCATTCTTAGGTTTAAACTGTATTCATGTAATGGTTTAGCCGTGGCTTACAGGCTTGACCCTCGGGCATTTTTCGCGAATCCAAAAAAATTATTAGTCGTCGGTCGAATTTGCGGTCTGCCATTCGACTACTGATAGAGGGCCGCGGATGCATGCCGACTGGCAGGGGCCCAACACGTTGATAGGAGACCCTTATGAAATTCGTCTGTCTGGGCTTTATTGAGGAATCAAAACGCGAGTCGCTGTCCGATGAGCAGGGCCAGCGGATGATGCAGGCGTGCTTCCGCTACGACGATGAGCTGCGTCGCGGCGGGCATTTTCTGGGCGGGCAAGCGCTGCAATCGGCACGACATGCGGTGACGCTTCGTATGAAGAACGGCTCGGTCGACGTGACTGACGGCCCATACGCAGAGACGAAGGAGATGCTCGGCGGGATCCTGCTGCTCGAAGCGCGCGACCTCAACCACGCCATCGCCCTGATGTCCAAGCACCCGGGCGTGACGATGGGGCCTTTCGAGATCCGCCCCGCTGATGAGGAGATCAACGCGCTGATCGCTGAACGTGATGCATCAGCCAGGAAGACCTAAGCTCGCGATCGGTACACCCTGAACCCATAGACGCATTGGAGACACGCGATGTTTGCTACCCCGCAGGATGAACACCATTGGCTCAAGCAACTGATCGGCGAGTGGGCCTTTGAGCATGAATGCCAGATGCCCGATGGGACAACCTCCAGGACGCCCGGCAGCATGTCCTGCCGGATGCTCGGCGGCCTCTGGCTCATTTGTGAGAGCACCTACGCGTCGGCCGAGGGAGAAGCGTGGTCTTCGATCATGACCCTCGGCTTTGACCCGAAGCACAACCAATACGTCGGGACCTTTGTCGGCTCGATGATGTCCAACATCTGGCATTACCAGGGCGTCGTCGACGCAAGTGGCAACCGGCTGCCGCTCGATTCGGAGGGCCCGAAGTTCGACGGCAGCGGGCGCGGCAAGTATCGGGACACCATCGAGATCATCGACAAAGACAGCTGGCTTTTTTCCAGCGAACTGCAAGGCGATGACGGGCAATGGATCCAGTTCATGTCGGGCAAGCACACACGCGTTTAGCCGCAGGCAAACGCGATACAGATCGAGAACCTTACCGAAACAAGGACAAACCAATGAGAGTCATGGTGATCGTCAAAGCGACCAGGAGTTCTGAGGCCGGCGAGTTGCCCAGCCAGCAGTTGATGGCCGACATGGGCCGGTTCAATGAAGAACTGGTCAAGGCGGGGATCATGAAGTCCGGAGACGGCCTCAAGCCCAGTTCCAAAGGTGTCCGTGTCCATTTTTCCGGATCGGATCGCACCGTTACCGATGGCCCGTTTGCCGAGACCAAGGAATTGATCGCGGGCTATTGGTTGTGGGAGGTCGAGTCGATCGAGCAGGCCGTGGCCTGGGTCAAACGATGTCCCAATCCGATGATTGAAGACTCGGACATCGAGATCCGCCCGTTTTATGAAGCGGCCGACTTCGCGGAATGGGACGCTACCGGCGAGTTCGTGAGGCACGAAGGGGGGTTAAGAGACACGCTCGTCGTGCAGCAGAGTGTCGTCCAGCCGTACCTGTTCTTCTCGGGCTGGTGCGAGGAGGCATTGGCGTTCTACACCACGGCCCTGGGCGCAACCGTCGGCATGATGATGCGGTTTAATGAGAGCCCCGATCCCGCTGTCATGCAGATGCTCCCGCCCGGGTTCGAGAACAAGGTCATGCACTGCGAGTTCAAGGTCGGCAGCCTCGGCGTGATGGCCTCGGACGGCTGCGGCGAATCCACGGCGCTCAGCGGCTTCCGCCTCGCGCTGCAGGTGCCGACCGAGGCCGATGCGGACCGTGTGTTCAGCGCCCTGGCCGAGGGCGGAACGATCGACATGCCGATGTGCAAGACCTTCTTCTCGCCCCGATACGGCCAGGTGACAGACCGCTTCAATGTCGGATGGATGGTGATGGTCCCGGCAGATCAATAGAAAACGTAAGGAAGACCTGATATGAAGTTCATGCTGTTGATCTACAGCGCCGAGAGCTGCTGGACGCAAGACGAGCGCAGGGTATGCATGCTCGAGTCAATGGCGATAGGTGATGAACTAAAAGCTCAAGGAAAGTGGGTCGCATCCGCGCCGCTGCATTCGGTGTCGACCGCGACCAGCGTCCGGGTCCGTGAGGGCAGGCGGCATATCACCGACGGCCCATTCGCCGAGACGACCGAACAGCTTGGCGGCTACTACATCATCGATGTTCAAGACCGTGATGAAGCGATCGCCATCGCCGCGCGTTTGCCCCCCGCCAAGAAAGGAACGGTCGAGATCAGGCCGCTGCTCCCGTTGCCTGACGTGTTGTCGCTGCCGGAGAGTTGCACTGTGGATCCGCCTGTCGGCGATGGTGAACGTCCCCGAGATTACATCCTGCTGATGTACGCTCCTGAGGGGGCTTGGCCGCCGGAAGACCATGCTCCGGCTTTGGCGGAATCGGTCGAGCTCTGCCATCAACTGCACGCGAATGGACAGTTCGTTGCTGCGGCTCCGCTTCAGCCCCCGTCCGCCGCTACGTGTGTGCGCATTCGCAACGCAAGCCGTGTGGTTGTCGATGGCCCGTTCCCCGAAACAAAGGAGCAGCTCGGCGGTTACTTCCTGATCCGCGTTGCGAACCTGGACGAGGCCATCGCCACCGCCGCCCGAATCCCCGGATCACGGCGAGGCACGGCCGAGATCCGCCCGATCTACCCACTTCCCGAGCGGCCGCAATGCAACAGTGCGTCTCTTCAGGACCAAAAACAATAGAGGAATTCCAGCAATGCAATTTCAGAACAAGATTACGCCTTTCCTCGGGTTCAATAACCAAGCCGAAGAAGCAGCCAACTTTTACGTGTCGGTGTTGCCCGGGTCGCGGATTCTCAGGACGGTGAGGAACCCCGATACGAGTGCCGTGATGACGGTGGAGTTCGAGCTGGCCGGCATGACATTCGTGGCACTTAATGTCGGTCAGTCTTGGGCGTTCACCGGGGCCTTTTCGCTGGCGGTCAGTTGCCAGACGCAGGTGGAGATCGACGAACTGTGGGACAGACTGCTCGACGCAGGCGAAGCGCTCGCCTGCGGCTGGCTGAAAGACAGGTTCGGCGTCCACTGGCAGATTGTGCCCCAAGCCATCGGACAGATGATCGGCGACCCGGACCCGGCCCGTGCCAAGCGGGTCTTTGATGCCATGTGCCAGATGGTCAAGATGGATCTTGCAAAACTTCAAGAGGCTTACGGCCGCTGATCGCTCGCAAGGTATCAGACCTTGCAGATGGATTAAGCCTGCTCGTCAAAGCGGGGCCGGGCTCGATGCAGCGTCGGGTAGCTCACGTAGCCCACGGCGCCCCCGCCGTAGAAAGTCGATCCGTCGGGCTCGTTGAAAGGGCCATCTTGTGCGATGCGTGCGGGTAAGTCGGGGTTCGCGATGAACATTCGGCCAAAGGCAATGGCGTCGGCACGACCCTCTTTGATCCATCGCGCGGCCTCTTCGGGTTCGAATGCACCGTTGGGTATGAACGGCCCATCGAACGACTGCTGCATGGCGCTGAGAATCGCGTCGGCCACTTGCCGCTGCTGCTCGGTACTGCCCGCATCGTGGGTGTTGGGCCGAACCACATGCAGGTAGGCCAATCCTTTTCCCGCGATTGTTGCGGCCGCAGCGGGGTAGGTTTTCCCCGGCTCATCGTCATAGCTCCCTCCGACTCCGCCGATGGGCGTGAGACGTACGCCGACACGATCGGCAGGCAGCACATCCAGGAGTGCATCGACCGCTTCGCCGAGCAGTCGCAGCCGGTTGTCGAGCGACCCGCCATACGCGTCGGTCCGGTGGTTGACTGATGAACGGATGAACTGGTCGATGAGGTAGCCGTTGGCCGCATGTAACTCTACGCCATCAAACCCGGCTCGCTTGGCACATTCCGCGGCGTGGCGATAGTCGTTCAACAGTTCCGGGATCTCGTCGAGCTTAAGCGCGCGAGACGTGGGGTGCTCGGGGTTCGGGTCATCCGGGTTCAGGTCGGCGAGGTAGGCATGCCCCGCGGGCTTGAACGGACTGGACGACACCGGCAAGCCGCCGTTCTGAAAGATCGCGTGGGACACCGCGCCAACGTGCCAGAGCTGGCAGAAGATACGCCCTCCCGCGAGGTGAACCGCCTCGGTGACTAAGCGCCAGCTCTCGACCTGCTCATCGGTATAGATCCCCGGCGTGTGTGCATAGCCCTGGCCCTGGGCACTGATCTGTGTCGCCTCGCTCACAATCAGCCCGGCGGAAGCCCGCTGGGCGTAGTAAAGCGCGTGCAACGGCGTTTGCAGGTTTCCCGGCTCGGTCGATCGGCATCGTGTTAGCGGAGCCATCAGTACACGATTCGGAAGCGACAGGGCCCCCAAACCCATCGGCTCAAAGAGTTGGGCGTGGTGGGTCAGGCCAATGGCGGTGGAGGCGGTGGTCATGGTATTACTCACGGTGTGTACAAACGATGCGGCATTGAATCAACACTTCGTCTGCCGGTGATGGCCCCGAAGCTGGCGGATTGGCCTATCAGAAAACGATGTAGCCCAACCCGATAGCCAAAACACGGGATCATAGGCATGAAAATCGTTGGCAAGAAGAACATGGTCACGCGAGCGGACTCCAGAGTGTGGCCGATTCCATCGTTTGGATGTTCTTTGAGCGGCCGGGGACTGAATGATCATGATGTCATTAGCACGCCAACCATCATGCGTTCCTTTCTGATTAGAACTCAATGAATCAAAACCAATCTAAGCGCCGACCTCGGCGTCTGCGAACACCCGCGCAACCGCGTCGCGGAAGGTGACGATCGCCGGCTCGTCGTGGCGCTGCTTGAGGTTGATGGCCGACAACGGGATCTTTCCGGTGTAGTGTGGCCAGATGGTCAGCTCTCCCGCGTCGGCGTACGGCCGGGCGAACTCCACATCGACCATGGAGACGGCCAGTCCCTCACGGACCAGCTCCAACGACACCGACGAATGATCCAGCCGAAACTGCTTGTTGGGCGTGAAGCCGTAACGGTCACTGAGGCGTGCAAGCTCGGCGTGGTAGGAGCAGTCGGGCCGAGTAAAAACCCACGGCACATTCGATAATGATGACCAGTCCGGCGACTTGGCCAGCCGCGTCGCCCAGCCGTTGGGGATGACGATGCAGAGCTCGACCATCTCCAGCGGGGTGTAGGCGATGTTCGGGTCGTTGGCCGGCCCTTCGTAGAAGCCGACATCCAGCGCGAAGCGGCGGATCTCCGCGAGCACGCTGCCCGAGGTGCCCCGGTCAAAGCTGATGCTCAGGTCCGGCTGATCGGC
>JBGSTE010000463.1:0-19599 GCA_041736655.1 Phycisphaeraceae bacterium
GGCTCGGCAGGAGCCTCGCCCTCCCGCGGTGCGAAGTGTTCGTGTAAATAATCACAGGCCCGGTGCGGAAGCGCCGGGCCTGTTTTACATGATGAATTGATTCGCCCATCAACAGGCCGAAACCAAGGGCTTGGGGCTGTTGCCTATGATGCCCCTGTTACCCTTGCTTATTGGAGAAAATCATGGCCAGCCCTTTATCGACAACGCAACTCGAACAAGTGCTCGCGACGCTGCCCTGCTGGGCATACACAGGGGGCAAACTCACCAAGACGTTCAAGCTCGCGGACTTCAGCGCGGCCTTGGGGTTCATCGTGCGTATCGGGCTTGAGGCCCAGGTGCGCGACCATCACCCCGAACTCTTCAACGTTTACGCGACGGTGAAGATCGAGCTGAGTACCCACGATGCCGGGGGACAGGTGACGCAGAAGGATGTGGACCTGGCGCAGGCGATCGAGCGGTTGTCGAAGGGCTGAAGCGGCCGGCTCGGCACGCGGCGTGCGCAGAAAAAACGCCCCGCTATGGGGCGCTCATCGTTGGGTTGCCAATGGATACCGCCGGACGACCGGAGAGTCGTTACTTGGTCGGCGGGGTTCGGCGGGCGGGCCTGTTGGTCGGCCGCTCGGGCATGTCGCCACGCTTGAAGGTCTTGCGGGCGGCGCGCTGCTTACGTTCCGAGGGCTTCTCGTAATAGGCGCGCTTCTTGATCTCTTTGGTCAGGCCTTCTTTTTCGCACAGCTTCTTGAAGCGGCGGAGCATCTGCTCGGCGGATTCACCGTTGCGGGCCTTGATCCGGATGGCCATGGGGACTGCCTTTCGTCGGCGGGTTCGGGGGGTTGGCGGAAGCGAGCCGGATATTGTGCCATGGGTCGGCCCGGGATGCAAGCCCGCGTCCGGTGGCCTGTGCCGCCTGGCGAACGCCGGGGCCCTGCCCAGACGCTACAGCCGGTGCCTATCGCCCGCCGGGCCTGTAATTCGCCCCCACCCTGCTTCACAGGACTGCCGGTGGATTCGATAGTTGCGGTGGACCGGTACCCGGGGTCGGCCTGTGCGTCGGACGGTACCGGATACATAAGGATCGCTGACATGACTGGTCTGCCCGCCGCCCATCCCCTCCGCCGAGGCTTCACGCTCGTTGAAATCCTTGTCGTGGTGATCATCGTGGGCATCCTTGCCGCGATCGTCATCCCCCAGTTCTCCAGCGCCTCGCAGAACTCCCGGGAGAGTGCCCTGAAGCAGGACCTCTTCCGCATGCGGCAGCAGATCGAGCTCTATAAGAACCACCACAATGGCAGCAGCCCGACGCTGGCCAACTTTATCGATCAGATGACGCAATCCAGTAACGTCGACGGCAACACCGCCGCGATCGGCACGGCCGGCTACCCCTTTGGCCCGTACATGCCCTTCATGCCCAAAAACCCCTTCACCGACACCGTCCCCCTGGGCGATGGCGCGGTGGGCAGCTCCGCCTGGTACTACGATGAATCCAACGGCTTCATCGCCGCCAACGACTCGGCCGACCACCGGGCCTGGTAAACCTTTGGCCGATCCGAGCGACCCGATCCTCGGCCCGAGCGTATAGAATCGGGTCATGACGCAGGCCCTGTCCCTTCCCAACCAACCTGCCCCGCCGACGACCGAGGATGTGGTCGTCAAGGCGATGGGTCTGACCAAGATCTTCAAGGACTTCTGGCTGCGGGATAAAGTCCGCGCGGTCGACGCCATCGACTTCGAGATCCGCCGGGGCGAGGTCTTTGGGCTCCTTGGGCCTAACGGCTCGGGCAAGTCGACGACCATCAAGATGATCCTGGGCCTCTTGCACCCGACCTCCGGGAAACTCGCGGTCTTTGGCAACCTGCCACGTGATGTCGCGACCAAGAAACGCATCGGCTACCTGCCCGAAGAGACCTACCTCTACCGCTTCCTCTCGCCCACCGAGACGCTGGACTACTACGGCAAGCTCTTCCACCTGGACCGCTCCACCCGCAAAAAGCGCATCGCCATGCTGCTGGAGATGGTCGGCCTGGACCACGCCGCCAACCGGCCCGTCGGCGAGTTCTCCAAGGGCATGATGCGAAAAGTCGGCCTGGCGCAGGCGCTCATCAACGACCCGGAACTACTCATCCTCGACGAGCCGACCTCGGGCATGGACCCCATCGCTACCAACGATGTCAAAGAGGTCATTCTCAAGCTGCGCGACCGCGGCAAGACGATCCTGCTCTGCTCGCACCTCCTGGCAGATGTGCAGGACGTGTGCGACCGCGTGTCGATGATGTTTGGTGGAAAGGTCCGCCGTGAGGGCGACCTCGATCGCCTGCTGCAAGTGCAGGACAAGACGACGATCACCACCGGCAAGCTGACGGGCATCAGCGACGAACAGCTTGTCGCGGCGCTGGAGAAGCTGGGCCTGACCGATGTCGTGCTCGACCACCCGCGCCGCACGCTCGAGCAGGTGTTCTTGGAGATGGTTGATGAGGCGCAGCGTCAGGGTGTCAAGACTTTTGGCGCGCGGTCCGGCCGAGAGGTCGCGGCGTTCTTGCAGGGCGAAGGCGAGGACGACACGACCTTCAACCAGCGCAAGACCCAGCGCGAACGCGAGGTACTCATCGAGTCGCTCGTCAGCGCCGCCCCGGAAACCAACACAAGCGCAACCGAAGCCGGGCCTGATCGCAGCGAAGCAGCGGATCAAAGCATCAAAACCCCAACGCCCCAACTCGACAAAGCGGCGGACACTCTCTTGGCCCAGCTCACCGGCGAGAAGCCCGCGCCGATCGAGAAACCCAAACCCGCCGGCCCGACGACTGCGAAAAAAGAAGATTCATCGAAGTCGCCTGACGCCAAACCCGACACGGACCGCGGCGTCATCGACGACCTGCTCAACGGCTGATGCTCAAACTCAACTGGAAAATCTGGCTGGCGGTCCTGGTCGGCATGGTGGCTGTACCCGTCGCTTTTACGCTGCTGCTCTCAGCTCAAGGCGCTCAAGCCGCGGCGCAGTGGGTCGGCTTCTTAGGCGGCGTGGTTGTCAGCGGGTGGGTGTCCTTCGGCCTGATCCGCTGGCGCGAGGTCGGCTGGGTCAAGCGTGTCAACACTTTTGTCATCACCACGCTCATCTTCTCGCTCGCGGGCTTGCTGTTCCGCGCCCTGGGCTGGGAAACCGGCTGGAAAACCAGCGCCTATCTCTTCCTGGCCGTGCTGGGCTTTCTGGTGGGCATCAACGTGCTACGGCTGCTGCTTCGGCCGGGCCACCCGATCCTGGGCGTCGCCCGCACGATGCTCGAAGAAGCGCTCCGCATGGGCATCGCGCTGATCTTCATCATCGCCCTCTTCGCGATGCTTGTCATCCTGCCCCTGGGTCTGGGCAGTGAAGACCGCGTGACTTACATGGTTCAGCGTTTCCTCGTGTACTCCACGGCCGTGGTCTTCGTGCTCCTGGGCCTGATGACGGTGCTGCTCTCGGCGCGGACCGTGAGCCTCGAGCTCTCCTCCCGCCAGGCCCACATGACGCTGACCAAGCCCATCACCCGCTGGCAATACCTCTTGGGTAAGTGGCTGGGCATCGTGCTCCTGGATGCGGTGCTGGTCGCGGTGGCGGGCGTCGCGATCTATGGCTTTACGATGGGCATCGCCCGCAACCCCGCGCTCAATGACCTGGACCGCTTTCAGGTGGACCGCGAAATCCTCACCGCCCGCCTCGCGATGACGCCCGATCCGATCGACATCGGCTGGGAGCAGATGTATCAGAACGTGCTCACCGAGAAGCAGCTTCGCGACCCGGACCAGTTCGGCACCGAGGGCACGGCGCTGTCATCGCTGCCCAACGCGATCAAGCAGGAAGTCATGGCCGAGGCGATCGGGCGTTTTTATACCGTTGATGGTGCCTCCAGCAAGCAGTACCGCTTCACCGGTTTGCAGAGCGCGAGGCTGGCGTCCGAGCGATCCATCGAGCGGGCCAAGGCGATCGTGCGTGATCAGTCGGGCCTCAGTGACGACGAAGCTGAGCAGTATGTACGCGCGACGCTGTCCCAGCCCAACGAGCTTAAGCCCGAGACGATCCAGAAGGTGACGCCCGCGGTGGGTGATGAGATGGTGCGTGAGCTTGAGCGTGAGAAGATCCAACTGGTGTTGACGCCGGACACGAGTCCCGAGCCGGAGGACCAGTTTGTCGAGTTTTATATCCGGGTGAACAACCAGCCCTGGCCGCGGCTCATGGAGCCCGGCGCGCCGCCGATGCCGGTCAATCGTGGCGAGGTGCCGGTGGAGAGCCCGTACGAGGTAAATATCCCCGCGAGCATGATCGATCAGGAGGGCACGCTGGTGGTGACGATCGAGGTGCCCCGGCAGCGATTAGACGGCACGCCCCAGCCGTATGTGCAGTTCAACTACAAGGACGCGCAGATCGAGCTGTACTACCGCGTGGGTTCGTTTGAGGTCAACCTGCTCAAGGCGATGGCGGTGCTCTGGCTCAAGCTCTGTTTCCTGGCGATGCTGGGCTTGGCTGCCGGGGCGCTCTTGAGTTTCCCTGTCGCGGCGATGCTCGGGCTGGTCGTCTTCGTGGCCGCCTGGGCCAGCGGCGCGATCGACGAATCGCTGGCGGACTACGCTTCAACGCCGCGCAACGCCGACGCCTGGACCGTGGTGACTGCGACGGTCAGTTCCTTCTTCACGCACATCGGCAACGGCGCCTTCTACGACGCCTTCCGCGTGGTGGTCCGCATCATCGGCGAGGGCTTCATGCTGCTCGTACCCTCCTTCGGCAAGTTCAACACCTCCGAGCTTCTCTCCACCGGCCGGGTCATCGGTCTGGGCCTGGTCTTCAGCGCCACCTGGAAGATCGGCCTGATGTGGACCGGTATCGTCGGCGCCATCGGCCTGTACTTCTTCCACCGCCGGGAAATCGCAAGGGTGACGGTGTGATTATCGGTAGTAGGGAGTAGGGAGTAGGCAAGGCAAACTTTGCGAAAACGCAACCCGTGGTGAGATGACCGTCGTATGGTAGATAGAACTCAAGCATGAACCCTCAAAGATCTTCGTGTTAAATCCTGACCTACTCCCGACTCCCAACTGCCTACTCCCTGAACCATGCACGACCGCCTGATCCAGATTGTTGCCCTTATCGTGCTCGCCGGCGGGATCCTCGGCGCGTTCATGCTCACGCCGCAGATCAACCACCAGCGTGTCGAGCGCGGGCTCACCTATGACGTCGAAGTCGGCGACGATGCGAACGCAGCCTACACCCTCGCCGCGTCGCTGGGCTCCTTCCGGGGTGTGGCTGTGAACTTCATGTGGCAGCGGGCAGAACGGCTCAAACAGGAAGGCAAATACTTCGAGGCCAACAACCTCGCGGAGATGATCACCACGCTCCAGCCACGCTATCCCGAGGCGTGGAACTTTCATGGCTGGAACATGGCCTACAACATCTCGGTCAAGTGCAAGACCGCCGAGGAACGCTGGGACTGGGTGCAGAAAGGCATGAATCTGATCCGCGACCGCGGCATTCCCAACAACCCCAACGCCGTGGTGCTCTACCGCTCGCTGGGCTGGATCCTCGGCCACAAGATGGCCGGCCAAACCGACGACATGCAGTGGTACTACAAGGAACGCTGGGTCGATATCTGGCAGACGCTCCTGGGCATCCCCGACCCGCGATGGCGATTAAACCCCGAGTTTTCCGGCGAAAAACAGCCCAGCGAAGAAGAACTCGACCCCCTCAAGCACGGCCTGTGGGTCGCCACCGACCAGATGCGCGCCATCTCACTGGCCGCCAACACCTACCTGCGCAGGCCCGACCGCCCTGCCGACGACTACAACGCCTCCAACTATTTCCAGACCCTCAGCCCCGACGCGATTGCACGATTCAAGCAGGACAACATCGATCTCGGCAACGCGGGCCTCCTGGACATCATTCAAGAACTCGAAACGCTCAAAGGGCCCGAAGGCCAGGAGCTGGGCCTGGGCCTGAACGTCAAGACCCTCAAGGCCTTGGGCCGAGTGATGCTTTTCCGCGACGCGGGCTACACCATCGACAACCCCGCCGTCATCAGCAACGAAACGGTCGGCGTCGAAGGCGTAGCGATCAAGGCCTGGATGGATTCCATCGCGCCGCGAACCATCCTGATCATGCAGCCGTTTGTGAAGGTCGCGGGCATCCGTGAACAAGTCAAAGCCCAGTACCCGGATCGACAGGTCGTCGACCTCATGCCTATGCTCGACCTGCTGCGGGCGCTGGCGCTCATCGATGACTACCACATGGACCCGGCCTACATGGTCAAGTGCATGGAACGCTTTGGCCCGCTGGACTGGCGGCATCCCTCAGCCCACGCGGTCTACTGGACGGCCCTGGGCACGCTACGGGCCGAGCAATGGTCCAAGGACAAGGACCGTATCGACTTCGTCAACGCCAACCGCGCCACCATCCACGCCCTGCAAAACCTCGCCCACCAGGGCACGATCTCCTACCGGCCGAGAGTCGAGGCGCTGGGAACCTTCGGCCAGTCGCGCATCCACAACGCCGCCGACACGCGGATGATCCCCGCCTACGAGCGCGCGGTCCTGGAGACCAAGGAACTCATCGAACAGGGTGTCTTTGGCGATCGACAGAAGAATGTCGACACCTACGACCGTGGTTACGAAAACTTCCTCCAGTCGGCCGTAGTGCTCTACTACCTCGACAGCAACGAGGAGTACGCACGGCGTTATTACCAGCGCGTGCAGGACCAGTTCGCCAATGACCCCGACTCGGTCAACGCCACGGACGGCGACTACAACCTTCAGGTTGCCGACTTTGTCCGCGTCCGCATGCAGGACGAGTTGGGCTTCCAGACGATTCAGATGATCGAGTTCTGGATCAGGCAGGCCTGGCGTCAGGGCGTGACCACGCGTGACCCGGCCGTGATGCAGCGCTACCTCGCGCAGGGCAAGGCGACGTACGATCAATTTCTTGCCGAGCGCCAGACCAGCGTGAAGAACGACGCGGACGTGCAGGCGCGTCAGGACCTGGCCCCCTTTGGCGAACTGGTGTTGGTGTATTTCCTGGAAGTCATGAACGACCCGAGCTACACCCTTCCGCAAAAGGCGGCGGTCTGGCGCCAGGGCGCGGTGATGCTGGCCAACATCGAAGCGCCCCAGCCGCTGGCGTTCGTCGGGTTCATGGAGATGTACCCGCTGCTGAACCAGCAGGCACAGGCCGAGGGCTGGGGCGAAGGCTGGCAGTCGCAGTTCCTTGAGCCCCGCGGCTTCCGCGAGTGGTATCAGCAGATGCAGCAGCAACAGCCGGCTCAAACCGGGCCCGTTCGGCCTTAGCATTGTGTCGCTTGCTGCGGGCTGCGTATTCTTTCTTCACCAATCACGCGCGCGGTGCTTCAGTCGCATCGCTGCGCGATCGATAGAAACTTCAGCACGTCACGCTTGACGCGCGACCTGAAACAGCAAGCTTCTTGGAACGATGCAGGCGGCCTGTGCTTTTGGCCGCCTGCATCATTTTCATTTCAGTTGATCCTCTACCCCAAAGCCTGTCCTGACCGCAGCGAAGGTCCGACTGGCCCTGTCACCAAGCGCTTAAAACTGGATCCTCTTGCCACGGATCAACTCGGATGTTCACAGATCAATCCGATTTCATCCGTGAACAGCCGTGTTGATCCGTGGCAAACTGCCTTGCTTGGCGCACTTGACGGCTCCAATCAAAGTGGAGCCTAACACCGCTACAAAAAAACCACGCCTCGCAGACGGAACCCGCGGGGCGTGGCGGAGGAGAAAAGACTTGTTCATGGCCCGTTCAGGGCGGCGATCCCAACCTGCCTGTTATTCTTACGTTCTCTCTTATCGTCCTGTTCACAGGTTTCTTGCAAATATCTTACCCAAGTTCACACTCATCTCGTCAACAGGCCTGTTTATTTTTTATAATTCTCATTAAGCTGACGCGCAACGTATCGGCTTGGACAAGTGAAAAGGATGAAAGAATCGGGCTTTTTGTGTAAAAAAGCGATTGATCAGCCTGATTTTGGTGTTTTTACCGGAGGCCGGTAAGAAATCGGATGAGCGATCATCCCCTGGCCGGAACCGAACTTATCCACATATTTTGCCTAGAATGGGCATGGCCAAGGGACCTTTGCGTCCGGTAACCGGTCACAGGTGTTCAGCAGATCGACCCCCAATGCAGCGGAGGGGCCTGGGTCAGATCGGCGTTGACTGACAGTAGGTGCGGTGCCGTGAGCAACCGATCACTGATGCCTGGGGTCAGTCTGGGACACCGGCAACACCATCCTTGGCATTGCCGAAGCACCTTTCAGGCCGATCAGACGTCGGCCGAGCGAATCCGTTCGGCCTCCGCTGCTTGTCTGGCGCGTCCTTGGCCCGAATCCTTTCGAGCTCAGGACGCCTGTTACACCCAGGTCGGCGCTGGCGATCCCTGCCTTGGCCGGCCTTCGTCGTGTTCTTCCACCGGCACTTAGGCCACCGGCGGCTTTCTCGCCCCGCTTCTGAGCATCAAACGCGGGTTGACCAGCATGTTCGGCCGGTCCTTCATCAATTTCGCCTGCCGGGCGTTCCAGCCCGACCGGTCGCGTACTTTCAGGTGGTCGCCGGCGCCATGGATGACCACTTCTCCTGCAAGCCCGGTCTGCTTGAGCAGGTTGTCGGGCAGCCGGACTCGGCCGGCACTGTCCATCTCGATCCGCTTGGAGTTGGCGTAGAACATTTCTTCGTAGTCCAGGAGCTCTGCCGAGTCGATGTCTGACGCCCGCAGCTCCTCCGCCAGCCTTTGGTAGCCCGGCTCGGTGTAGAGGCACAACACATCCGCCCCGCCGAGCACGCAGTACAGGACGACCGCGTCGCCCTCGCCCGTCCCCAACGCCCGCTGCAGGTCGCGTCGGATGTCAGACGGAATGGCCAGTCGCTGCTTGGCATCAATCGCGTGCTCGTAGGTGCCAGTGAAGACCAAGGGTTTCGAGTCTCCCGATGAAACGAGAGAATACGACACGATGCCCCACGATGCAACACAAATGTGTTCAATCTCGACATCAATTCTCGCTTTCCCGGTTCAACCACAATTTCAACGCAAATATCCTTGTTTTTCAAGCGATTTTGAGCAGTCCGGTGTCACCCTGTAAATTCCCAAGTTATACACTCTACGTCCGATAGTGTGCAGAAATGGTGTATAAACTATCGGTTGCTGAGTATTTTCGGCCGTAGATTCTTGAGCGGGATGAGCGAAATTCAGACGCTGAGTGTTGCCGTCGGCAACCAGAACCGGATGCAGGCTCCCCGTTTGATGGGGTCTGAAGCGTTGTCTTGCATGGATGAGTCGAGTTCGATCCAGCCGGCCGCCCCGGCAATGAGGTCTCGACAGATGCTCAGCCCAAGTCCGGTGCCGGGCGGGCTCTGCTGTGAGGTCGTTTGGGTGACAAATGCATCAAAGGCCGAGTTTTGCAAGGATTTTGGAAAGCCCGGGCCGGTGTCACTGACGGACACGAGTACCCCGCCCTGCTGTTCATGCCCGCGGATTTGAAGGATCCTTGGCTGGGGTTCTCCTAGCATGGCTTTGCGGGCGTTGTCCAGGAGGTTCACCAGCACCTGCTGCAGGTGCAGGCCGCAGATCTCGACGGGTGTCGACGGGAGATCGACCTGCAAGTCAATGTTTTCGTGTTCCAAGGCTTGGCCAAGGGTGATCAGTGTCGCATTCAGAGCATCAGGGATCGTGGTCGACTCGGGTTCTTCATCCTGCTCGCGACGCACGAAGCCGAGGGTGGCCTGGCTGAGGGTCCGTACTTTTCTGACGCAGTCGATCACGACCTGATGAGCCTTTCGTGCGAGTTCTGGGTCATCAGGGTTGTTAAGTGCGAGCTGCGCGTAACTGGTGATCGGGGTCAGCAGGTTGTTGTATTCGTGAGCTAGTACAGCTGACATTGAGCCCAGGGTCGCAAGTCGATGCGACCAGGCCAGTTCTTTTTTTAGACCCTCTAGCTGCTGCGACAAACGATCGATCTCGACCAGTGCATGGTCCAGTTCACGCAGCGGGCTTGTTGCCTGCCTCATCGATGATGAATTGTGTTCATTCACGTGTCGCGCCTGAAGTAAGTACAAGCGCTCATCGACTTGAAGCTGGGGTCGATTTAGGTGCTCTCAACTGACTCTACCAGCAGTGAAATGGGCTTCGGCTTTGTAGAGTCCGATAACAGGACAGTGTTACTGGTGCCGTCTTCTGTCCGTTAGTGATAGGTTTTGTTCCACGTGGAACACTGAGGAGATCGCAAAGAGAACAACACAACGGCCACTGGTTCCACGTGGAACCTTGCGTTTTGATAAATGCTGCGGTATGGTGTCGCCTGTACATTCATCAGCACGGAGGCATCTATGACTGACAAGAAAAGTCGCCCTTCCCGACTTGGACGCGGGCTGAGTTCCCTGATGGGAACCCCGGTTGCGGTCCAACAAACACCTGCCCAAACCGCAACCTCTGACCAGCCAGGCAAGACCGGCAAAGAGCAAGATGTTGTCACATCCGTTGAAAACCAGAGCGGGCTTCGCCATCTGCCGGTGAAGTTAATTGAACCCAATCGCCATCAACCGCGTCAGCGGTTTGACCCAGCCTTGATCAAGTCACTGGCTCAGTCAATCGCGAGCGAGGGGTTGATGCAGCCCATCATCGTACGGCCGCACCCGACGGACAATTCGCGCTTTGAACTCATCGCCGGGGAGCGACGCTGGCGAGCCGCCCAGGTTGCCGGCCTCGAACAGATCCCCGCGCTGGTCCGCGAAGTCAATGACGAAAAGGCAGCCGAGTGGGCCCTGATCGAAAACCTCCAGCGAGAAGACCTGAACGCGATCGAAAAAGCAGAGGCCTTCCAACGCCTGGCCGATCAGTTTGGTCTGTCCCACGCCGAAATCGCCAGCAGGGTGGGTCTTGAACGGGCTTCAGTCTCTAACCTTCTGCGTTTACTAGACTTATCGGACTTTGTGCGCGACTTGATTCGTGAGAATCTGTTATCGATGGGCCAAGCACGAGCGATCGCAGGGCTGGTGGACGCTGTTCAGCAGCGCAGCCTTGCGGAGCGTGTGGTGCGTGAGGGTTGGTCTGTACGACAGGTTGAGGCAGAGGCCCGTCGACTCCAGCAAACCGCGACACCCCGCGAGCCAAGTCGAACGGGGATCGACACCGGCAGCCGATCACCGCTGCTCTCGGACCTTGAGAAACAGATCGGCCAGCAACTGGGCACAAAAGTGACAATCAAGGCCGGCCGCAAGAAGGGGGCCGGGACCTTGTCGATCAATTTTTATTCGCTCGATCAGTTTGATGCGCTCTTGTCACGGATGAATGTGAAGGCGGAATAAATCGTCTTCACCATCATTCCGCCACGTAATCCACCACAAACGGCTGATCCAGGAGCGGCAGCAGCTTCTCTACAAACGCCTTATGAGCGGGGTGAGGCAAGTAGACTTCAAGCCCGGCCTCGTCCTTGAAGGTCACGATGAAGACATGCGTGAAGCCCTGGTCGTGGCCTTCTTTACTGATGTTGATGCCGTGCTCATAGGCGATGATCGTGTCGATCTGCTTGGGCAACTGAGCGAAGCCATCGACGATGTCTTTGATCTGCGCTTCAGTGGCTGAGGGCTTGAATTTGAAGGCGACGACGTGGCGGTAGACGGGCTTGATCTGGCTGTTCATCGCGGGGCAAGTCTCGCATTTTGGGTGGCTGTGGCAGGCGGTCAGCAAGCATAGGGCGAGCAGCAGGGCGGTGGTGAGAAGATGGCGCATGGTGGGCTCCGGGTTGGGTAAGTGCTGACATGATAAAGCCCACGCAGGGACGGCGTGGGCTTCGTGTGCTATCAGAAATTTGATCGATCAATCCAACCACTCATCTTGCGGATCGAACTTCGGGATCAGCATGTTGAGAATCGTCATATCGTGCCGAAGTGACGGCGGGTCGGCGGGAAGTCATCCAGATGAACCACTTCATAGCCCGAGGCGTTTTGCTTGGGTTTCGCAGGCACTTATGACACCTCGCGCTTCTGGAAGAGGACGACCGCCAGGCCCAGCACCGCGGCGATATACGCCCAGCTGTAGCCAAGCACCAGGGCGATGTAGCCCAGGCTCAGCGCACCGTCCTCATCACGCGAGAGTGAGTTGCCCTGCGCAATCGCGTCGGCCGGCCAGTGGTATTGAAAATTGGGTGCGACGACATAGACCGCCTTGGCGAAGAGGTAAGCCGCCTTGCGGGCGGTTGTCAGGTCCGCATCGAACACCGTCCGGATGCTGGACCAGACCGGCACCGTCGACGCGATGCCCACGGCGTTGTTGACCAGTTGGTTGAGCGCACCCGACATCAGGCCCACTGGCATGACCACGCCGATACAGATGACCAGCGTGACCACCTGACTGAATCGCGTCGAAAAAGCGACCGCCACCGCCGTGAGAATGAGCAGGCCCTGCAGCATAAGCACACCGCCGATGGCCACCTGCGCCATCCTCGCATCATCGGCAGCAAAGTCCGTGGCTGGGCTCTGAAACTGCCAGTGCTTGTCGATCAGCGTGACGAGCCCAAAGCCCAGAGACAGCGTGATGAGCAGGATATAGATGAACGTGGAAGTAAAAACCTTGCCGTAGAGGTAGTTGCCCGCACCGGCCAGCGCCAGCGCCAGCAACACCGCGCCGACGCCAAAGAACACCACCGGGTAGTCGATATCATCGCTGGCGTTCTGCAACACGCGGTGGCGGAGGGTCAGGAGAAAGACGAGCATGAGTAGATACGCCGCGATGCTGATCGCCGCAGCCACGCCCAGGAACTTTCCCACAATAAAGATCGGCCGAGGCACGGGCTTACTGACCACCGTCAGCGCGGTCTTACTCTCCAACTCCTGATTGATCACACCTGTCGCGGTAAAAGCCGCGAGAAACACGCCCACCAGAAAAACCGTGCCCAGGCCTAAGTCCACGAGCATCTTGTTATCGCCCGCGCCAGGTTCCATCGAGTAGGCGGACATAGTCGGGTTGAGCACCATCGCCAGCGTGCCAATGAGCAGCAGCACGACAAAGATCGGCTGACGGATCGCCTCGACGAAGGTGACACGCGTGATGGAGGAGAGCTGCATGAGCATAAAGGCGGTCTGCGTAGTTGTACATCATACGTAATGACGTACCCCGGTGATCGCTCATCGCCCGGACGCCGTGCTCGATGATGGACCAGGCCGGCACATCAAGCATCGGAACTCCGCGTCTGCCTGCTAAACTGATAACCATTCGCCTCGCCGACCTGCCCAACCCGATTGAATCCGGCCATCGATTTCATGGGGACCCATCATGCGTGTCAACCTTTTTCAGAGATCCTTTTGTCGTGTGCTTCTGTTTACGGCCCTCGTCGGGTTGCTGGTGGGTCCGGTCCGCGCCGATCCGCCGCCAGGGTTTGGCGTTGCGTACACGCCGATGGGGAAGTTCGGGCCCTGGGCGGACATGAAGATGGCGAAATGGTCGAACGACGGGATGAATTTCGCGTTCCCGTTCGGGTTGAGCACGGAGGACGGCCCTCGCTTTTACTGGGTCGTCAACGGCGTTGTGCAAAAGCCTTACAAAATCATCCTTGTGTCCGCGGGCTGGGCGCCGGACGGCAAGACCTTTATCTACGGCGTACAGAACGGCGACGACACGGGACACGCCGTGCTCAACGGCGAAGAACTCCCGCTCAACGTACGCGGCATCGGCCAGCCCGCCTTCAGCGCCGATTCGAAGCGCTACCTCTTCGAGGCAACCTTCTCGACCGGCGATGGCGGGTGGTACCACGATCTGGTCGTCGACGGCAAGCCGCTGGGCAAACGATCACTCGGCATGCCGCACGGCACGTTTTCACCTGACTCCAAGCAATTTGCCTACGTGGAAGTGACCGGCGAAGGGCAACGCGTCGTCGTCAACGACAAGCCCTTTCTGATGCGTGACGGCGTGCTGAATGATGCCATCGTCTTCAGCCCGGACTCGACCAAGATCGCCTACCAGGCAGAGGCCGATGGTTTACTGGGACTATTCGTCAACGAGGATCTGATCGGGCTCTATGACAAAGGATTCACTGCGCCGGTCTTCAGCCCCGATTCCAAGCGCGTCGGCGTGCTGTGCAGGATCGACAACAAAGACACCTGCCTGATCGACGGCAAGCTCGTCGAGCAAGATTTTTTCTCAGTGCACGACCTCATGTTCAGCCCCGACAGCAAGCACTACATCTTCTTCGCCCGGCCCATCGGTGAGGAACCGACTTATGCCGTCATGGACGGCAAACAACTCAAGCACCCTTATCAGGACTACGGCGGCATCCCCGAGCCGATGGTCTTCAGCAAGGACTGCGAGCGATGGGCGATCGTCGGCAAAATCGCGGGCGACAACAAGAACTGGTACGTCGTCATCGATGACGAACTGGGCCCGCCACAGAACCAGATCGCGCTCAAGTCGTTTCAATTCAGCCCCGACGGCAAACACTACATCTACCGTGCGAAGTTCAAGAAGACCTGGCAACTGATGAAGGACCACCAGCAGATCCCCACGCCGACAAGCATGCTGCGTGCGAAGTATGCCCCGGACGGACGATTGATCACGATCGTTGAAACCGCCGATCAGAAAGGCGCGGAGATTTATGTCGACGATCAGTTGATTGCCGCGATCGATCCCCCCTTGAAAGAATCTGAAATCACATTCAGCAACGAGAAGACTTTTCACATCTGGACGACCGCGGACGAAAAGTTGACTCGCGTGGACGTCTCGCTGCCTTGAAGCTTGCAGGCGGGGTTCGGTACAACACCGGCCCACGCATCAATTGGGTGAGGCTTTGCTTTCACCCCGGATCTACTGCGAAGTGTTGGATTGAGTATCTCAGCCACCCCCTCCGAGATGAACTGATGACAACCCGCCGAGTCTTATTGACCCTGCTGCTCATGACCTGCTGGGCGACCGCTCCAGCGTCGGCCCAGGATAAGCCCGGACAACCGACGCACGCCAAGGCACCCGAAGGCGGCGAGAAACAAATCTACAAACAGGTCGGCGAGGCGAAGCTGCCGCTTTACATCTACAAACCCGACGGCCACGACGCCGATGCCAAGGCCCCGGCCGTCGTCTTCTTCTTCTTCGGCGGGGGATGGAAGACCGGCAGCCCCGACCAGTTCGAGCAGCACTGCAAGCACCTCGCCGATCGCGGCATGGTCGCCATCACCGTCGAATACCGCGTCTCGTCGCGCTACGACATCAAGGTCGAGGACTGCATCGAAGACGCCAAGAGCGCGATGCGCTGGGTGCGCGGCAACGCAAACAAGCTCGGCATCGATCCGGACCGCATCGCCTCTTCGGGCGGCTCGGCCGGCGGCCACCTCGCGGCGTGCACGATGCTCGTCGATGAATTCAATGCCAACAGCGATGACCCGACGATCAGCGCCAAGCCCAACGCGATGGTGCTGTTCAACTCATTCCTCGGCCTGGACCCGGACAAGGACTACAGTGACCGCACTGCCATCACACGTGGCCCGTTCGAGAAGGTCGTGCCGATGACGTATGACGATCAGAAGCAGCCGCCTTGCATCATGTTCTTCGGTAGCGCCGACGGCCTGATCAAACCCGCCGAGCTCTTCCGCAATAAGTCCGTCCAAGCAGGCAACACCTGCAGCATCGTGACCTACGAAGGCCAGGGCCACGGCTTTTTCAATCTCAATCGCGAAAACGGCAAGTACTTCAAGCTCACCCTCGCGGAGATGGACAAGTTCCTCGTCGGCCTGGGCTGGCTGAAAGAGAAAGCGCAGTGAGAAGGGCGGCAGAAAACTTGTGTAACAAGCGGGAATAACTCATGCTCTCCTTCTTCCGCAACCGCCGACGTAAACGCCTCCGCGCTCAGCCGCTGCCGGCAACGTCGTGGGCGATCATCGACCGCAACGTCCCGATGGTCACGCGGATGTGCGCAGCCGACCGTGCGGAACTCGCCGGTCACATCCAGGTCCTCCTTCACGAAAAAACCTTCGAGGGTTGCGGGGGACTTGAGATCACCGACGAAGTCCGTCTGACCATCGCGGCCCAGGCTGCTGTGCTCCTGCTGCACCGACAGACCGACTACTACCCGACGCTCCGGTCTATCCTCGTCTACCCCAGCGCCTACGTCGCCAGCCACAAACAACTGATGCCCGACGGCACGGTGCTCGAGGGCGAGCAGGTCCGCCTCGGTGAGTCCTGGCACCGCGGAGCCCTGGTGCTCGCGTGGGACAACGTCATCCACTCGGCAGCCAAACCCGGCGACGGCCACAACGTCACGCTTCACGAGTTCGCCCACCAGCTCGACGGCGAAGCCACCGGCATGGACGGCGCACCAGACCTGCACAACGCCGCCCGCTACCGTGACTGGGCCCGCGTGCTGGGTCACGAATACGAACAACTGATCGAACAGGTCCACCTCGGCCACCGCACGCTGCTCGATCCATACGGGGCAACGAACCCCGCCGAGTTTTTTGCCGTCGTCACCGAGGCGTTCTTTGAAATGCCCGATGCGCTTAAACGCCAACACCCCGAGCTCTATCGTGAACTCTCGGCGTTCTACCGGCAAGACCCGGCAGCGATGTGAACCACGGCCGATGGACCTGCGCAGTTTGACTTGGCGTTAAGCCCGCGTCGCGTCAACGATGGACCCGAGATCTGCGAGCAGGCCAGCGTATCGATCCGCCCCGACGTGCCCGACCAGTTGATTTTGTGCCGCTTGCCAGATCGGTGTCGCCTGCGTGATGGCTTTGCGGCCAGCATCGGTGAGTTGGATAAGCTTTCTCTGGCTCGATTGGCCGTCGGTAATGCTCAGCAGTTTCTGTCGCGTGAGCGGGCGTAGGTTGCGATTAAGGGTCGAGGCATTCATCCCCAGGGTCCGGGACAATTGGGCGATCCCCACGTTGTCGTTCTGCATGACCGCAAGGAGGATGACCAGTTGGGTGCTGCGCAGGCCGGTCGTCTGCAGCATGTCGTCATAGAACTGAGTGACCGCGCGCGACGCCCGCCGCAGATTATTGCACGCGCAAACTGCCAATGGATCGAGACCTGCGTCACTGGAAGGTTTCTTGGAGAGATTCTTTTTCTGGGGCATCGTGGCCGATCATCCTTTGCGACAGAACGCGGTCAACCCCCCGCATCACTATAGCCCGCCGGGGGGACAGAAGTGAGGTTTTTGAGCTGACTAAGGCAGGCTTGGCATCAGATTAGCCGATTTAGCCCACGTCAAGGGCTTTGAAGCCCGCCTGGTGGACGAAGCCTGACTCAGAATCGGAGAAAATCCTTGACGCGCATGTTCAGTGCATATACATTGTTTATTCATTTGAGTGGCTCATCTCACAAGATCGCAATTGACCGCCTGATTACCTGAGACTGGCTTGGCAAAGAAAGGACGACACGCATGAGATTCGCATCCCTCCGGGCAAGCGCGCTGGTCATTTTGCTGTGCTCGACCACGGTGCGGGCGGACATCACGGAGGTCAGCCTGCAAGTCGTGACTCAGAACACCCTGTTCGCCCCTGTCGGCCTGACGAACGCGGGGGACGGGTCCAACCGTCTGTTCGCAATCGATCAGCGGGGCAAGATCCAGATCATCCAAGGCAACTCGGTACTCCCCACGCCGTTTCTGGACCTGAACAGCAAGCTAGTGCCGGCCCGCAATGGCTTCGATGAGCGGGGGCTCTTGGGGCTGGCCTTCCATCCCGACTTCGGCAGCGTCGGCACGTTCGGCCAGGGCAAGTTCTACGTCTATTACAGCGCGCCGCAGACTGGCGGCACGACCACCAACCCCATCGACCACCAGAGCATCGTGGCGGAGTACAAAGTCTCGGCCGGCGACCCGAACGTCGCGGATTTAAGCTCCGAAAGGATCCTGCTGAGCTTCAACCAGCCCCAGTTCAATCACGACGGCGGGAACCTCGCATTCGGGCCCGATGGCAACCTCTACATCGCCACCGGCGACGGCGGAAGCAGCAACGACAACAACTTCGGTCACACCGGCGGCAACAATACCCAGCCCAACGGCGTCCTGGGCAACGCGCAGGACAAGACTAAACTCTTGGGCAAAATCCTCCGCATCGATCCCACAGGCAACAACCCCGGTGAGTACCTGATCCCCGCATCCAACCCGTTCGCCGGCGCAGGAGGCGGCGAGCGGGAAGAAATCTACGCCTACGGCCTGCGGAACCCGTGGCGATTCTCTTTCGATGACGGGCCCGGCGGAACCGGTGAACTCTTTGTCGCCGACGTCGGCCAAGGCGTCTACGAGGAGATCAACATCGTCACCAACGGCGGCAATTACGGCTGGCGCGTCCGCGAAGGGCAACACGACTTCGACCCCACCACGCCGATCAGTCCCGGCGAAATCCTGATCGACCCAATCGCAGAGTACACCCACCCCGGTGAAAATAACGGCACCCTCGAGGTCGACCGAAGCGTCACCGGCGGCTTTGTCTATCGCGGAAGCCAGTTCCCCGAACTCGTCGGCAAGTACATCTTCGCCGACTGGAGCCGTAACTTCTCCCCGGGCCAGGGGACGCTGTTAGGCCTTGAAGAAACTTCGCCGGACAACTGGGAACTTTCGTTTGTGAAGGTGCAGGGCCTTAACCTCGGCGACCCGCTGGACTTTTACATCACTGCCTTTGGCGAGGACGAGCAGGGCGAGCTCTACGTCGTTGGGCGAACCTCACTTGGCCCGGAGCCCGCGGTGCCCGGCGGCATCATCGCTCGGATCGTCCCCATTCCCGAGCCATCAACTGCGGGCCTTCTGCTGATCGGCTCGTTGGTTCTCGGGGCGATCGGCCGCAATCGATCCGAACGTTCATCGCATCGATCGGTGTCGGGCCCGCGCAGCAATGTTTGATCGTTGTCGCAACTACGACTAGTCATCACTGGAGAAAATATGAAAACCACCGCATCACGCCACGCCTCCGTGCTACTCACCTTTCTGCTGACCAGCCACGCATCCGCGAGCACCATCTGGGACGGCCCGGACCTGACCGTTGTGAACCCGTCCAACGCCGGCGTGCAGGACATGATCACAAGTAACGTCATCCTCACCCGCGGAAGTACCGCCGGGATGTACAACGCTGCGCAGGAAGTGAGCTACGACCAGGTCGGCTTAACCAGCCCGCTGGGTACCCAGTGGGCGTTTCAAGGGTTGAACGGCAACCCGTCGAATGCAGCCCAGATCACCGCGTCAAACTTTGCCAACCTCGTGTTCAGCAACTGGGCAAACGCTTTGGGCGGATCGCCTGAACTGCAGGGAAACATCGTCAACCGGCCGGGCGTGGTGCATCTTGTCAGTGAGGACATCTATCTCAACATCAAGTTCACGAACTGGGGCGGGGGCGGGACCGGCGGAGCCTTCACCTACGTGCGGTCCACGGTGCCCGAACCGACATCCCTGGCCATCTTGGCAGGCTGCACCATGCTCGGCTTGACTGTACGACGCAGGCGATCCTCGTCGGTCGTCATGTAAATCGCATGATGACGATCCGAAGAAGCTAATCTTTGAGGACCACGCGGATCATCTCTGACAAGACTTGAATCCTCACCCCGCCGGCAAAGTCAAACGTGCGTACCCCGCCTTCGTGGTCACGCACCGCCTCAACGACCGG
>JBGSTE010000466.1:0-5984 GCA_041736655.1 Phycisphaeraceae bacterium
GCAGTGATATAAAAACGCTAATGGCGCATTTGCTTGCATTGAGCAACTGCTCCTGGCTTCCGCCCGGAGCTATGTCAACGCGGGTGCCCCCGCCTCAACCTGCATTACACTACCGCCATGCGAGAACTCACTCTCCCCGGCAGGCTGATCCTCCTCCCCGGACTTGGCAGCACCTCGGCCGTGTTCGACCACCAGCGCAAGGCCTTCGGTGATCGGCTGCACACGCCGGACTTCATCACCCATGAGCCTAACGAGTCTTTCTCCGCCTACGCCCGGCGATGGGCCAGGCAACTGAGCAGGCCCGACGATGACAGGCCGGTGTTCCTTGGTGGTACGTCGCTGGGGGGGATGCTGGCGCTGGAGATGGCGATGGCGATTGAGCCTCGGCCGCGCGCGGTGTTCCTCATTTCGTCCACGCGTGAGGCCGACAACGTGACGGGCATCATGCAGTTGGCCGAGTTCATGGGGCGCTACCTGCCGGGCTCCGCGGTGCCCAAGGCCTTGCCGCTGTTCAAGCTCGGCTTCGCGCTGCGTGAAGGGCTGGACGACGACGACAAGCGCCGGCTGATGCTCGCGGCCCGTGCAGTGGACCCGCAGATGACCCGCTGGGCGGCGGGTTGTGCGGTGGATTGGCCGGGCTTTGAGGTGCCCGCGGGCTACCCGCCGATCCATCAGATCCACTCGCGGCGGGACTGGGTCATCCGTCCCCCGGCCGGCGAGCCCGGCGTGCAGTGGGTCGATGGCTCAAGCCACCTGCTGCACATGACCCATCCGGACACGGTCAACCGTTTCCTCTTTGACCACATCATGGCCCATTGCCCGCAGATCGACGAAGCGGACACCCCGCCAATCGAAGACCCGCACACAACCGCCCAGCGCCGCCTGACACTCGAAGGCGCACCGGCGGGGACGCCGTTGGTTTAAGTAGTCAGGAGTCAGGAGTCAGAAGTCAGAAGTCAGAAGTTAGGAGTAAGCAGGAAGACGGAATAAAAAAAGCCCCCGATCTCTCGGGGGCCTTACTGATTCTATCTATGCTCCCAACTCCCAACTCCCAACTCCCAACTCCTACGACCTCACCCCTGCCAACCGGGCCAGTGTTCGTCGTTGCGGACGTACTCGCCCAGGTCGACGGGCTCGAAGAAGACCGGCAGGAGCGGGTGCTCGACCGGTTCTTCCTGTTGGGTTGCAAGCCGGAGGCTTTCCTCCGCAGCGTAGGTGTTGCCATTGCTGCGGTGGACCAGGATGTGGTACCACGGCTGGTCCTTGCGGGGCTGGCTCTGGTTGGCTTCGTACCAGGAATCCTCAGCCTGGCAGCTCATGTCGAAGTCCACGATCACGCCGCGGTAGCCGTAGCGCTGGTGTTCAACGACCTGTCCGATGCGGAACTTGGGAAGCTCACCCGGGAAGTAGTCCGGGATCTCAATGGGTTTGTGCTGGCTCATGTTCGGTCTCCCGTTGGTTAAGGGCGGCCAAGCGTCTCTACTAACTATACGCACCAGTTAAGACAATGATTCCCAAAAGTTCACGAATACTTACATTTTGGTGGTTTGTTGGCACCGCACGTACACCGCAGGCGTTACAGCCAAACCCGCCGGCGGCGGGGCCGCATCAGTCCTTGCCTTTTGTATCGGACAGCGAGCCCGGAAAGGCCAACATTCACCCGCGTGATCAGCGCACCGTTAAGAAAGGACACTGATCTTTCCGGGGGGGCGAGGTTCCGGGAGATTGAGGCTCTGGGAGGGCGAGGCTCCTGCCGAGCCGCAAGCTCTCGAAGATTCGCGGCTCGGCGGGAGCCTCGCCCTCCCGTTCGCGCTCCCGTTCGTTGTGTATTACTTCTCCGGCAGCGGCAGCTCTTCGGGGTATTCGTGCTCGGCGAAGTAGGGCACCTCGACCTGCTTTCGCCATTGCGGCGGCGCGATCGTCGTGTTGCCACGCTGCGGGTCGTCGTTCTGGATATTTTCAAGTCGGCCAAGCTCGGGGCCGGTCAGGTCAACGAACCCCAGCCGAAGCGCCACCTCCGGGTCCCAGCGCACCTTCCCCACCTCGCTTACGTACGCAAAGCTCTCGCCACGCTCGACCCGGGCGAGCCCGCGGAAGAAGGGCTCGGCGTGCTTGAACTGCGGCACCAGGCCCCGGCTCGTCGTGCGGTTGACGTAGCCCCACAGCTTGCCGATCTTCACCATCGCGTACAGACCGCCGGTGCTCAGGTCCCGGCCCGCACGCTCGTCCTTCTCCGCGCGGTTGTCGCCGAAGTCGTTGCTGTGCACCGCGTCGTCAAAGTCGTCGGCATCATCAAACTGCGGCTCGATCTCCCATCGCTTGCCGGCGTTGATGAAGCCCCACTTGCCCTCCTGCTTGACCGCGGCGATGCCGTCGCAGAACTCTCGCGCCTCGTCGTAGATCGGGTCGATGTGGTAGCGGAAGGACTTGGCCAGGTAGCCCCACTTGAGTACGCCGCTGCGCAGCTCGACCTGCACCCGCGCGTACTCTTCGTGGAAGTCGCCCAGGTACCGCACCCGGCCGGTGTCGTCGAGCCAGACCATCACGCCACGCTTGTCGATATAGCCCCAGCGGTCGTCGGGCAGTTGCACCGCCGCGTAGCCGTTGTGAAAGGAGTGGATCCGCTTGTATTCAAAGGGGATCTTCAGATCGCCGGCCCGGTTGATGAAGCCGCATCGGTCGCCGCGCTGGACACCCGCAAAACCGTCCTGCATCCGCAGCACACCGTCAAACTCCAGCGGCAGCAGCACCTTGCCGGCCTTGTCGATCATGCCCCAGCGCTTCTCGATCATCACCACCGCCACGCCGTTGCTGAAGCGGTCGGCGTAGTCGTAGATCGGCGGGATGGCGAACTCGTCGTTGTTCGTATCGTCGCTCGCGTCGTTGTAGAGATAGCCCGTCTTGCCGCCCATGACAAAACGCGTGAAGTTTTCAAAGGTGTAGTCCGTCCAGTCGTAGCGCGGCAGCACGACGACCTGGCCGTTCTGATTCATCAGCCCCCAGTAGTTGTTGAGGTTGATGGGGAAATACAGGTCGGACCGTTGGGTGGGCACCACCGCGGGCTGGTCGGTTTTCTGTCCCCGGCCGTTGAAGACCCAGTCCGGCCCGGGCACCGGCTCGCGCTCGAGTTCCTGGGCCGTGGCAACCCCAAAGCACGCGGACAGCAAAAGGCCCGCAAGGCCGAACATAGCGGTCAGGCGATCAAAATTCATAGTTGTTGCCCGTGTCGGTGGATCGGTTTCGCGTCGATACAGAGATGATTGTAGGGGTCTGCTGGCCCGGAACCAACAGGTTTTCGCCGCAAGGGGTTTGAAATCTCAAACAAGATCGGTTTGAGGCTGGTTTAATAACCCGGATCGATTAGAGTGCAGGGATGTCTGAGCCGTCGACAAGCCTGATGCAGATTGCCCCCGGCGTGACCTTGCCCGAGGCGGCGCTGTCCTTCAGCTTCAGCCGGTCCAGCGGCCCCGGCGGGCAGAACGTCAACAAGCTCAACACCCGTGCGACGCTGACGGTATCGATCGACGCGCTGCAGGCAGCCCTGCCCGCCTACGCGGTCAATCGCCTGCCAACCGTCGCGTCGCGTTATATGACCCAGCAGGGCATCCAGATCACCAGCGAAGAAAGCCGAAGCCAGATCGCCAACCGCCGAGCGTGTATCGAGCGACTGCGCGAGGTGCTGGTGCAGGCGATGACCCGGCCGCGTCGACGCAAGCCCACCAAGCCCTCGGCCGGGTCCGTGCGACGCCGCATCGAAGCCAAAAAACAACGCGGTAAGGTCAAATCCTTAAGGCGAAAGACCGGCGGGGAGTAGGCAATCGGGAGTCGGGAGTCGGCGGGCATATGACTCAACTCCCAACTCCCAACTCCTATCTCCCAACTCCCAACTCCTATCTCCTATCTCCCAACTCCTATCTCCTACTTCACAACTTCGCTCCGCAGAACTTGCAGTAAACCGCGTCGTATTCGTGTCCTTCGCGGGAGCAACTGGGGCAGAACTGCGTGGTGGATCGCCTGGCGTGTCGAGTCGATTCGGTGGCGATCTGGGCTGAGAGGATGCCCGCGGGCACGATAATCAGGCTGTAGCCGATAAGCATCATGATGGCCGAGAGCAGCTTGCCCAGCGTCGTGATGGGCGTGATGTCGCCGTAGCCGACGGTCGTCATCGTGACCACCGCCCAGTACATCGCCTGGGGCAGGGACGAGAAATCCTCGTTGCCGGCACTGGATTCAACCATGAACATCACGGCAGACATGATCGTGATGATGATCAGGACCGTCGTCAGGAACACGCCGATCTTGTGACGCGACTGGTAGAACGCATGCCGCAGGGCCTGGGCCTCGCCCATGAACTGGACGAGTTTGAGCACGCGGAAGATCCGCAGCATCCGAAGCATCCGGATCACCATCAGGTTCTGCGTCCCGGGCACGAGCAGCCCGAGATAGGTCGGCAGGATCGACAGCAGGTCGACCAGGCCATAGAAACTGAAGATGAATCGTATCGGCCGACGCACGGCAATGATCCGCAGGACGTACTCGACCGTGAAGAGAACGGTGAAAAACCACTCCAGGCCCACGAACAGGCCGTGATACGAGGTACGGATCGACTGGACCGAGTCCAGCACGATCACCAGCACGCTCGCCAGGATCGCCAGGAGCAGGGCGATATCAAACACTTTCCCGGCCGTGTCGTCGGCCTCGAAGATGATCTCGTGCAGCCTGACGCGCCAGGGCGGGAAAGGATCGGGTGTGGTCGGATCGGGCATCATCGGCATCATGTTACGACAAAAAGGATGAAATCAGTAGAAGTTGCTGACTTGAAACGTTGTGTTTGTCTATAATAAAGGTCGTGTGTTTGATCAGTCCCCTTGCATACATCAACCCGCATGTTTTGTTAGAGTATTTGAGCCGGGGTTGATCGGTTTCTTTATCAACCTTTCCCCATGAGGACATTATGCCCAATCTGACCAGTATTTTGAATGAAGAGATCCGCCGACTTGCCCGCAAGGAAATCCGCACAGCCCTCGACAAGCCACAGAAGCAGGTCGCCGAGCAGCGCCGCGAGATCGCCGAGCTCAAACGGCTCAACGCCGACCTGAACCGTCGTCTGAACTTCCTTGAAACGCGGGAGAAAAAGCGTCTCAAAGAGCCCAGCGAGCCGAAGGTCATCATCCAGAAAGTAGACGGCGCGATCGAGCCGGTGTCGACGACACGCTTCAGCCCCAAGTGGCTGACCAAGCACCGCAACAAGCTCGAGCTCAGCGCCGCGCAGTACGCCAAGCTCATCGGCTGCTCGCCGCTGTCGATCTACAAGTGGGAAAAGGGTGAGACCACGCCACGCGCCGCCCAGCGAGAAGCCCTCGCCAGCATCCGCGGCATCGGCAAGCGCGAAGCGCTCCGACGCATCGAACTGCTGGGCTAAGCTCAGCCCGCGTGTAAAAAGTCTTTGCTACAAAAATAGCCGGCGGCCTACGGACGCCGGACGTGTTGACAACCACTGTTCTCGCGTCCGACATTCGTAGGTCGCCGGTTGTTTATTACTCCGACGCTTACACATCTCTGCAACGTAAATTCCTGTTTAGCGGCTTGGCTCCCTCTCCCTCTTAGGGAGAGGGTAGGGGTGAGGGTCGGACATGAAACAAACCACGGCTTTTTCGTTGATTTCTTAGTGATTATTACGCTGGACCCTCACCCCAGCCCTCTCCCATGAAGGGAGAGGGAGCAAGGCAGCCGGTTACATGTGGATTTAATCCGCTCTAACTCTGCTGCTGCAACCGCTCCCGGCGAGCGCGGGCGCGCTCCCGCTGTGCGACCGCTTTCTGGTGCGATACGAATACAACAACCGCGACGATCACGATCGCAAACGCACCGAGCGATCCGAGCACGATGATCAGCGTCGAACTGTCGCGCGGCGGCGAAGGCACGGCGGGCACTTCACCGCCTGAAGCCGTCGCCTCGGCAGGCACCGCCGCTGGCGCGCTACC
>JBGSTE010000483.1:0-14820 GCA_041736655.1 Phycisphaeraceae bacterium
CGCCGCCCAGCGGGAAGCAGGCCAGCTCGATGTGCTCAACCGGCGAGGGGAAGAGCTTGGCCAGTTCAAAGTCGACGGTGGCCCACTTGATGGAGCTGATCCGTTCGTTGGCCTTGTAGACGCCCAGCGACGAGCACCAGGAGTGGTGGCCGACCGTGCACATCTTGCCCGACAAGCCCTGCAGGATGGTGAGGTTGTCCACGTGCTTACTCAGCGGGCTCATCCAGCCGGGCAGCTCGTGGCCGTCTAGGTCGACCTCGTAGCCTTCCATCTTGCGTTCTTTTTCCATCAGGGCCGCGTCAAAGCTCGGCGGGACGCAGACCTTGGGCCAAAGCCCGTTGCCGCGGTGCATGAAGATGAATCGCATCGGCGGCTTGCCGATGGCCGCGGGCGCTGCGATCAGTTGCCCGGGGTTGAGCATCGCCATGGCACCGATACTGAACAGACCGGTCTTGAGAAAATCACGTCGGGTCGGCATGGTCATGGCGTGGTCCCGTCTTCTTTGCGGTACATGAAGGAGTCAGAAGTTAACAAGGATACGATCACTTCGTTGAAGCTGCCGCCGCTCTGGACATAGGCCCGGTCGGCGTCGATGAGCGTTTGTGCGTCGCTGAGCATCTCGTTGCGGCCCATATAAAAGCGGAAGGCGTGGCGGATGATCGATTGTCGCACGCGTTCGGACTTGGCCAACCGATCGATGAGGTCCAGCGCGTCGGTCACTTCGCCGTCGAGTGTTGCGTCGCCGGTACCCAAGAGCGCGCCGGTGGTCTTGATCGGCAGTGCCGGATACAGATCGGCCATCTTTGCGTTTGAGCCGGCCTTTTGTTTGAGGTTGTCGGGGTGTTCGAGCAGTTCTTCGGTGCGGAAGCGGCCGAAGTCGTCGTACATCTCAAAGGGCAGGCCCAGCGGGTTCATGTGCTTGTGGCACTTCCAGCACTCGTCGGCCGAGGTCACGTCTTCCAGCCGTTGACGGAACGTCTTGTGCGGGTCTTCAGGCACCTGCGCGTCGACGGTGATCGGCACGTCCGGCACGCGCTCGGCCAGGAGCTTCTCGCGGACCCATCGGCCACGCGTGACGGGGTTGGTGGCGAAGTTGCCCGAGAACGCGATCAGCCAGGCCGGGTGCGTCAGGATGCCCTTGCGGTGTTCGATCTTGAACGGTTGAACGGGTTGATAATCCCAGTAGTCGATCGGCTCTTGCCTGTCGCCCGCATATTTCGTCGATCGCCAGTCGTTGTATCGGCCGATGGCTGGAGTCGGTGGCAGGCTGTAAAACGGTGAATGGTGGTAAGTGTAGCCATGGGTAAAGGAGGGACGCGTAAAAGGGTTTCTGCCCCTGCCGAAGGACTCGTCGAAGAAGTGCATGTACCTGAGGAACTCGCCGGGCTTGGTGTTGTCGACAATCCGCAGCGATTTCTGAGCCTTGAGGAACTCGAGATTGTTATCGAGCACCCCCTGGATGTTGGTTTTCCAGTCCGTGTCCTTGAGCTTGTCGTAGATGGCCCGCCACTCTTGCAGCAGCGCGACGCCCTGCTCGTTGTCCATGTTGTGATAGACAAAGAAATCGTCGGAGGTCAGGAGCGTTTCGAAGACCTGCTGATCTTTCTCGACATGCCAGGTGACGATGCGGTCGGCCTCGAGCGTTAGCCAGCCGGGCGTGCCTTGCGTGCCCCGGTCAGGCGTGCGGTAGTACCCGTCGCTGCGCGGGATGTCCTTGAAGACCTTGAGCGAGCCGGGGTAGCCGAAGAACTCGCGGAAGAAGCGGATGACCTTCGGGTGCGAGGTCACGTTGGACTGGTAGTGCATCCCGTTGAGTGACGGGTCAACCTGGCCGCGGTAGTAGTCCTGGTCGGCGAGCAGTCGGCGGACTTCACGCTCGTAGTCCTGCTTCGTCTGCAAACGACCTTCTTCGGCCGCCTGCATCAGCTTTGCATCGGGCCCGCGGTCGCCCAGCGAGTATGAGATCGCAAACGCAGCCTCGCGCGGTGTGAGCATCCGTCGGCCGTGGGCGTCTTCCTTGCCCCCGCCCAGCTCAAGCCGGTAGAGGAATTCGGACTCCAGCAGCACCGCGACGAGCATCTGCTTGAGCCCCTGGACATTCCCACCCAGTTGGATCGATACATCCAGCAGCTTGCGATACTTCGCCAGTTCCTGCGCTGTCGGCTCACGGCGAAGCACGCGTGCAAACTGCTCGTTGATCGCCGCGACCATCTCATCAGGCGTCGGCATCTGGTCCTTGAGAACGATCACCTCCAAGGCTGCTGGCGTCGTCCGCGGATACCACTTGTCGTCCTTGGACAACTCGGGCAGTTGGTCCTTGTCGGGGCGCTTGAGTAACGCCGCATAGATCTGTTTGTCGGCGATCCACTTCGCGTTGGTCAGCATGACCAGCAGGTGCCCGCCGTTGAGCGACTCATGGTCGTAATAGCGAACGCCGGGGTGCTCGGGCAGCAGGAACGGGTTGGTGACGCCGGTAAAGCCGCGGATGACGAAGTTCTGTCGCTCGCGTTCATCGAGATCGAACACGTCGATGACGCGCTCGTTAAAGATCTGCGGGCTGACCAGCAAGCGTCGCGCGGGGGTGTAGGGCTTGTCCTTGATGTCGCCGCCAAAGAGCAGTTCGTGCTCGACAAGGTTGCCGTAGTCTGGATAGCGCAGCTTGTCCTTGAGCTTCGCCTCGGCGCTGGGGTCCATCTGGGCCTTGAGCCAGGCCATGAGCTGCCGGTGCTGCTCCTCGGTCGGCTGGGGCTTATCTTCTGGCGGCATGTCACCAAAGTGCAGCGCCTCGTGGGCCTTGCCCAGCAACTCTGATCTCGCCTCGGCAGCGAGGGTCGACAGCGTGTCGAAGCGGACCTTGCCTTTTTGCGACTTGTCGCCGTGGCACTGGATGCAGTACTGATTGAGCAGCTTCGACACTTCGGCATCGGCGTCCGGGTTGCTGCCGATTTGCGGATTGGTCGCCGCCGGATTCGCAGTGTTGATCACCACGGCCGAAGACGCCTGTTCCGACTCCTGCTTGGAGCAGGACGACGAGAGGATCAGCAACGCACACAAGGTCAGACCGAGGTACTTCATGCGCCAGATCGATCCGTCCTTCAAGGGGTCGTCTTCCTTCATGGCCAGTGAGCTTGCGCGGCAAGCTCATGAACCCGGGCTTGTTCGGTTTATGTTCGAATCGGCACTCAGGCGGGGTTGAACACGGGGCAGGTAAGCAAACAATACCACTCCTGCTATCGGGTGACGGGAAGATTTCACAGAACATTACAAGAATCGTGCTTGTGAGAACCTTCTGTGGGGCGCGTTTCAGGCAGACTCGGGTGTCACGCTGGAGTGTCGGTTGGCAACACGATTGCACGTTCAACTCAGCCGTTGGACCGCCGTCGTCGAGTGAAAGGCAGCCCCGCGAGGCCCAGCAGGATTAGGCTTGCAGGCTCGGGCACGCTCACAACACCGCCGGGGCCGGTAAATGCGGCGAAGGCGATGCCGAAGTCCGCATCGTCGACGTCGCCGTCGTTGTCGAAGTCGGCGTCTGGGTTGGAGGTCGGCCCATTGTTGGGCCCGGTGAAAGCGGCGAACATGATGCCAAAGTCTGAATCGTCAACATCGCCGTCCAGATCGAGGTCGCCCGGATCGGCGCTATCGATATAAGTCACCGCGCCGTCAAAATACTGTCCCAACTCGTTGCGATAGCTGAAGGTCAGATCTTGTACGCCGACCGAGGGGTTGTAGCCCCGGCCGAGATTGACCTGTGAGCCGGCCGTGAGCACGCTGTCGCCCAAGAGGTAGCCTTCGGCCAATACGTGTGCACCCGAGCCGCCCGCCTCTTCCCAGCCGTTGCCCGAGCCGTTCGCGGGGCCGTTGCCCTCGTAGTCCTGATCGGCCAGGCTCAGCCAGTTGGTGCTGCTCAGCGAATTGCCGGCACTGATGATCTCGTAGTAATTGATCGTGATCGCCTTGTAGTTGGCACCGACCAGTCTCATCGCGCCCGTCACCGTGTTGACCTGCAGCTTGAGCGGGTCCGGCTGCACCGCGACATCCCGATAGGTCGCACCCAGCCGCACCTCGTCGAGCGCGACCCGGTCGCCGCGCGCGAAGCTGATCGTGTCGAACGTGGATTGATCGACGTTGGTAGTCAGCGTTGAAACAACCGGGCCGATGTTCAGGTCGGTGTCGGGCAGATAGATCTCGATCGTGTCGTTCACGGCGCCCCAGGTGATCTTGCCGACCACCAGGCCCTTCTGCCCGACGCCGTAGACATTTCCGTTCTGGTTGACGGTGCCTGCTTCCTTGGTGCCCAGGATATTGCCATCGATGCCCGCGCCCGAGGCCAGATCGCGGAACTGAGTTGCCACGATGCTGCCGCTCTGATTATCGATTTGGCCGAGCGTCACGCCCACGCCCGCGCCGATCTGCGGCCCCTCGTCGTTGACCCAGTAACTGAAGTTGCCGGTGTTCAGCGAGCTGTTGCCGATGGACATCGCCAGCCGGCTGTTGGTGAGGTTGCTGCCGGTGTCGTAGCCCATGATGAGGCCGAACCACAACTCCGAGCCGTTGGCGAGGAGGTTGTTGCTGGTCAGTGCTGTGGTGATATCGCGCGAGCCCAGGAATCGATTCTGCGCTGTGGAGAGGTTGCCGATGCTTCGGCCGGACGAAGTCAGCAGGCCGTAGGATAACCCGAGTGAGAAAATACGTGCCGTTGTGTTGGCCGACCAGGCTGAGTCAAACCCGGTCCCGCCCGATTTATTGTTGAGCTCGCCGGGCAGATAATCAAACGGCTCGTAGACCACGGTCTGCGCCTTAGCGGAAGCCGCGACCAGGCTCAGGCCCGCCAACAATCCGGTGGTCTTCAACTTCTTCATCGCTTCTCTCGCTCCTATCGGCCTGTGCCGTTTTCTGGCTTGCAGGCTTGTCCAGATCACCAACGCTGACTCAGTGCAGGACTACACGGCCCGGCCGCGTCGTCTGCCGAGACCCACACAGCCCAGGGCCAACAGCGCCAGCGACGAAGGCTCGGGCACCGAGGCGTATTCTTCAAGCATGGCGGCAAACGCGCCGGGCGTCGGATTGGCAAGCTCAAACGCCTGCCTGAACAGGCCGAAGTCGCGCATGTCGTTGTCAAAGTCGCCGTCGAGGTCGCCCTTGCGGTAGGCCTGAGCTTCAGACAGGCCTGCCATGCTGAACTGGGCGTTGGTGATGAACTGGCCCCAGTCGTCGATATCGATGACGCCGTCGGTGTTCAGGTCCGCGAAGATGTTGTCGTTGCCAATGTACTGGATATAAAGCTTGACAAGATTGTTGTCGGTGTCGGTATAGCTGGCGGAGAGGTCTTTCTCCAAAGCTCCGATCCAGGCGTTGCCGAGGCTGATCTGGTTGCCGATGGCGATCAGGCCGTCTGTTCCGCCGGGTGCCGCCGCTTCGCTGAGTAAAGAGCTGGTAGCTGAGGTGATTGACCAGTTGCCGCTGTCGACCGAGCCGTCGCCCTGGCCGTCGTAGTGGCCGGCGATCTCGTTCCAGCCGGTGGCGCTCAGCGCGCCGCTGGCGGAAGTGATCTGGTAGGACTTGAGGTCCATGCCCGCGATATTCCCGTCCGGGTTGATGAGCGTGATCTCGCCGGTCTGAAGGTTGACAGTCAGGAACGGGCCGCTGTACTGCTCGTAAGACGACATCGTCGCCATCGCCTCGCCCATCGATTCGCCGATGAGGTACAACGTCTCGCCGTTCTGGTTCCAGTGGAAGCCCTGGTTTCCGTTGGTGATCGGCGAGATACTCGCGTCACGCCAGTAGCCGCGGGTCTCCACGGAGATGACGTTGCCGGCGAATTCCGGGTGCTTGCTCGGGTTGCCGACATTGAGTTGGGCCTGCATGAGGTTCACCGCGTTGCCGTTCGTCTCCGACCAGCCGCCGATGCCCGTGTTGGCAATGACAAAAGGCAGGTTCGTCGCCTGCAAGTCAAAGCGGATGTCGTTGATGAAGTCGACCATGTTCGCTTCGTACTCGGTGACCGCGGCCGTATCGACGCGGTCGTTCCAGCCCTGGTGCCAGCCGAAGCCCTGAAGGTCGTACCCCTGCCCGGCATAGCCCGGTACATAAGTACCGATGTTGCCAAGCACCGCGTTGACTTCGGTGAGAATCTGGTTGTAGTACTCGCCGACCGCTCCGCCACGCTTTTCAACGGCCGAGGGCGGGCGGAAATCAGTCTTGAGGCTTTTGCCTCCCCAGTTGGTCTTGATGATCAGCACGTTCTCCGTGAACGTATCGCCGACGATGGTGCCAAAGCCCAACTCCGGGCCCATGCGGGTGGTATCAACGCCAAAACCAACGGACAGCCCCCCGCTGTGTGCACCGTCGGTGGTATAGACAAAGGTGTCGGTCCGTGTGATCCAGTTGTTGCTGCCATCGACCAGGTGGCCGTAGTTGACCGGGTCGTTCTGGACGAGCTTTCGCAGCGTACCCAGTTCGTCGATGCCGTTGTTGGTGTTGTCGTCGAACCAGCCATGCCCCTGCGAGTTGGACTGGCCGGCGAGGATAAAGACCTTGACCGGGTCCAGCGCCAGCGCGGTCGAGCCCGTCAGTAGCGAGGATGCGGAGATCGCGATGATCAGCGACTTGGTATTCATGGTTGTTGTCCTGCAAAGTCTCGATGACTTGTCCATCCTGGGAACCGATAAAGCTTAGTCCACGATCACGTATCAGGTACACGAATTCGATCAATCTCTTACAAAACATCATTTTTGCCCCACAGACAGCCCCGGCGAGGCCCGGGCGGCGTCCGCAAGGTCATGCTGTCCGACGGCGGAACAAGCTGCCCGCCAAGCCGACCAGGAGCAGCCCGAGCGACGCCGGCTCGGGCACATTCACCGCACCGCCGGGCCCGGTGAAGGCCGCGAACGCAATGCCGAAGTCCGCGTCATCGACATCGCCGTCGTTGTCTAGGTCCGCCGGCGAGGTGCTCGATCCGCCGGGCCCGGTGAAGGCCGCGAAGGCGATACCGAAGTCCGCATCATCGACGTCGCCGTCCTGGTCCAGGTCCGCCGGGTCGAAGCTGATGACGTAAACGACGCTGCCCTCGTAGATCAGGCCCAGTTGGTTGCGGTAAAGAAAAACAAGGTCCTGCGCATCGATTGACGTGTTGTACGCCGAGCCCAGCGAAACCTCCGCATCCACCGCGATCGTGCTGCTGTCAAGCAAGAAGCCTTCACCAAGCGAGCCGCTGTTGTTACCGCCGGCTTCTTCCCAGCCGTTGCCAAAGCCCGTCACCGGCCCGTTGCCATCAAAGTCCTGATCCGCCAGGCTGTTCCAGCCCGTGGTCGTCAATGAATCGTCTGCGCTGGTGATCTGGTAGTAGTTGATCTGCCAGTCGCTCTGAGCAACACCCATGATCGTCACTTCGCCAGTCGAGCGATCCACCTGCAGCGAGAGGTTCGGGATCGGGATCACCGGCGCGCCCGCAGCCAGCTCGATGATCCGGTTGCTCGAAAGTCGTTCGTTCCAGATCGCGATGTCGTCATAGAGGCCGGTGACATCTTCGCTGAACTGGCTTGAGCCGCCGATCTCGAGGTTGCGTGCGATGGTGTTGACGACGATGGAGGTATCGGTATCAACCAGCACGCCGTCGATCCAGATCTCCCGGCCCGTCGTGTCGCCGGTGTACGCGATATGGTGCCAGGTGTTGTCGGCGAGGTTGGTGTAAGTCAACTCGCTGCCGTTCCAAGCGCTGATACCACCCAAGTCCATCTTGTGCCAGGCGGTGGTGGAGTCTTGAGTCGCGCTACCCTGCCGGGTGCCGATGATGACATCCGCGCCCGCATCGGTGAGGTTGGAGCTGTTGATCTTGACCCACAGCGACCAGGTGAATCCCAGGGTCAGGTCGATGCTCTGCGTACCGGCGGAGTAGCGGTGGCCCTCGACTGTGCTCAGGACATCGCCGCCACGGAAGGCATCAAAGATGATCGAGGCGTTGTTGTTGGTCGAAGTGCCGTTGCTCGTGCCGTGCGCCGGATCGTCGATGATGTCATCAAGGAAGGTCGACGAGTCGGTGGCCGCGTTGACCGGGAAGTAGGCGACGAGGTTTGCCCCGGCCGAGCAGGCGCCGGCCAGGGTCAGGGCGGCAGTCAGTAGCGTGCGGATATTCATGGACAGGTTTCCTTCTCCAAAAAGCATTCGACACTCCGGGGTCAGGTTGTACCTGACTCAACAGTCTGACTGAACTGGCTATGCCGACCTGCGACGGCGAGCGGCCAGCATCGCCCCGCCGATCACAACCATCGCCAACGCGCCCGGCTCGGGCACGTTGGTGGTCAGCACCATTTGAACAAACGCACCGGGCTGCGGGTTGGCCAGTTCGTAGGCCTTGCGGAACAGGTCAAAGTCGTAAATGTCGTTATCACGATCGCCGTCGAGGTCGCCCAATGCCAGCGCCTGCTCGGCCGTCAACCCGCTCATATCACTCTGGGCGTTGGTGATGAAGATCACCCAGTCGGCGCTATTGAGCGACTGGTCGCCGTTGAGGTCAGCCAAAAACTCGAGGTAGTATTCAAGCAGCAGGCCATCGATCACCGCGTGAATGTCCGCTGCGGTCGCTTCGTTGTAGATCTCACCGTCGGGCCGACGCTGGATATCGCCGCCCTGCACGAACAGTTCGGTCGCGTCGAACTGCCGGGCGTGCTCGCGCTCGGTCCAGTTGCCGTTGATGCTCGGCTGTGCGCCCCACCATCCCAGCGCGTACGCCTGGAACTCGGTGTTGTCTTCGGGGACGATGCTCTTGTAGTGCTTGAGCAGTTCGAAGATGTCACGCGACTTGCCTACGCCGGCCGTGGCCAGGTTTTCTTTGAGCGTAATGGAACTCTGCGGGAAGATGCCCCAGAAATGAAACAGCGGTGTGACATCGACCCCCGCCTCGATCGAAAGCTGCAGCAACTGGCCGTCGACACTCTCGTCCGCGGCCGTGTTGTTCGTATCCGCCTCGTTGTAGTGGTGAAAGAAATCGCCAAGTGTTTGCCAGCCGAAGATCCGGGCATACTCGACGTACTTGGCGTGGCCCTTGAGCTGGTAGGCCGACTCACCCGAGGCCATGGGCTGATGGTTGGTGGAGAAATTGAAGCTGGTCATCCAAGCGATGGCGGCCCCGTCGATCGTGCGGTTGGGGTTGTTCTGGAAGCCGCGCGAGCCGGCGAAGGCCAGGTCCCACGACTGGCCGAAGGCCTGCTGCATGACCGCGACGTGCAGGAGGTTGACCGCCGACTCGGTCTCGCCGGGAAACTTGGGAAAGAAATACGCGTGGCCCAGTTCATGGAACTCCGCGTCGCCGGCGAACTCGGGGCTGGTGAGCAGGTAGCTGCCGCTCGTGCCGTTGTAGGCGTTGCCCGCGGTGTTGTAGCCGCTCGCATCGTTGTTGCGCAGGGGGTCGTAGGTGTTGTTGACCGACGGGTAGCCTGGCGCGTAGACCGAGGCGCGGAAGCGCACGTCGACCTGGTTGTACAGCGTCTCTTTGCCCCTGTCGGCGGGGAAACCCATCAGCATGTTGGTGACATCGAGCGCCGCGTCCCACTTCTCCAGCAGCGTCTTGGGGTCGTTCAGTTGATAGATCCAGCCGGTGGGCACCTGCATCATGTACTTTTCGGTCTGGAAGTCCGCCCACGGCGCGAGGTGGTTGCGCTCGGTGTTCTGCCAGTCGGCCAGCGTCGTGGTGTCGTGATCCTGCATCGAGAAGAACGGCGACTGCACGACGTTCTGGATATCCACATTCACCACGCCCGCGTTCGCACCGAACGGAACCTCGACATAGATGTTTCCGCCCAGCGGGCTGGCGACTTGCATCGTCGTGCTCGTGATGTCGTAGACAAGTGTTGATCTTTCAAGGCGATCGACCGGCGGGCGGTTGGCAAAGTCCCACGAGTGCGCGCCGACGCGGACCTGATAGCCCTGGTTCACCAGCTCAGCGGGCACGGTGATCGTCGCGATCGAGCCGGGCGCGAGGTAGGTGCCGGTCGCCTTGCGTGCAGGCAGTGTCCACTGCTGCGTGTCTCGGCCGAAGGTGTCTTCAAACGTGCCATCGATCGCGACGCTGTAGGTCGTGCTGGGGTTTGCCGGTGCCACGACATAACCGGGGAACACATCCGCGCTCTGGAACTTGTAGCCGTTGAGCAGCGTGGACTGGCTCTGGATGTTCGTACTGTTGTACGTGTCGTCCACAATGTTCTGCATCACGTTGTAGACGGTCCAGTGGATGCTGCTGTTGGCGACGCTCGATGCGTTGTTTCGGTCAAAGCCGTTGACCGTCGGCGAACCGGCGGACCACATCGGTCCGATGTGGGTCTCGTAAGCGCTGACGAGATTGAAGCTGGCGTTGATCGTCGCGGCGCTGTTGCCGAAGATGCTTTTGTTGGCATCGATCGTAAGCTTGTGGGCCTCGATCTGCGGGCCGGTGAGGATGCCGGTGCCCTGAACATGCCCCTGCAGCGCGGAGAGCGCGCTGAGCAGGTCGGCCTCGTTGGCGTAGGCCGAGGTTGCGGTCAGGCCAAGCGCCAGGGCTGCGTTCAATAATTGTTTCAAAGTAACTCGCTTTCCTGCGCGACTCTTTTGCAGGTCGTTGCAAATTAAAGGAACTCGTATGATCTTGTTAAACGACGATCAAATGTGTGATTGTTGGATGTCCTTAGCGCCTGCGGCGGACCATCGCCAGGGCACCGAGGCTGAGCATGACGAAGCTCGCCGGCTCGGGCACGTTGACGCCGCCGCCGGGCCCGGTGAAGGCCGCGAACGCGATGCCGAAGTCCGCGTCGTCGACGTCGCCGTCGTTGTCCAGGTCCGCCGGTGAACTACTCGATCCGCCGGGCCCGGTGAAGGCGGCGAAGGCGATGCCGAAGTCCGCGTCATCAACGTCACCGTCCTGGTCCAGGTCCGCGGGGTCGAAGCTGGTGACGTAGGTCACGATGCCATCGATGTACTTGCCCAGGTCGGTGCGGTAGCGGAAGACAAGGTCCTGCGCATCGATCGAAGCGTTGTAGCCAAGGCCGAGACTTATTTCTGCGGACGCAGGGACCGCGCTGTCACTCAGCAGGTATCCCTCGGCCAGGGCATGAGCGCCCGAGCCGCCGGCCTCTTCCCAGCCATTGCCCGAACCGTTGGCCGGGCCGTTGCCGTCGTAATCCTGATCCGCGAGGCTGTTCCAGCCGGTCTTGTTCAGCGAGTTTCCGGCGCTGGTGATCTGGTAGTAGTTGATGCTCACCGGCCCGTTGTCGTCGCCTAGCAGCGTCATCTGGCCGGTAACGGTGTCCACCTGCAGGCTCAGCTCCGGCGGGGGCGTATCAGAGCCGGTCAGGAGTGTCCCGAGCCCTCTTCCGTTGCCCGTGTAGTCGACGCCGTTGGCCAGGTGTTCGAACTCGAGCGTGTCATAGATGCCGTCGGTTATGAAATCCAGCTCCGCGACGTAGTACTCGGTGCGGTTGGCGGAGTCGTTGTTGAGGTGTGCATTAGAAATGACGATGTCCGGCGCGTTGCCGTCGGTGTCCTTAAGGATCGCGCTGACCGACGGGGTCGCATTGAACGAGCCATAAAAGATATAGAGCGACCCTGCGAACAGGCCGGTGAGATCGATGGTACCGACGGCACCGCCAAAGGAGCGGTAGCCACCGCTGGGGTTCTCATCGGCCACGACGTTAAAGGGAATCTGCCCGCCGCCGCCGGTCGCGAGGTCTGCCCCTGGATTGGTCGTACTCCAGAACTTCAGTTGGTTCTGACCAAAGCCATCAAAGACCGTGTCCTGTGTCGCGTAGGAAATCCGGCTTGATTCGCCGCCCTGCAGCGAGACGCCGCTGATGCTGTTGTTGGTTCCGCCGATCCACTTGTAACCGATGACATCGTTGTCGAAGTTACGGACAAAAGGGGCCGCGGGGTTGTTCGTGCCGACGATCGTGGCCGCATACGAGCCGATGCCGGAGTTGATCGGGTTGACCGAGACGTGGTAGAAGCGTGCTTCACCGGAATAATCGGGGTGCTGCTCGGACGCGATGGTGGCCTGGAAGTCAACCGCCAGGCTGGCCGCGTCGGCGGACGTGCTGGCCAGGAGGGCGCTGGTGGTCATGGTTGCGGCAAAGAAGTTCTTAGATGATTTCATGGTCAGTCTCTGTCTCGATGATGAGGTAATTACAAAGTAAAATTAAACCCTGCGACGCCGGGCGCACAACCCGGTCAACCCGATGGACAGGAACGCCAGCGAGCCCGGCTCGGGCACGCTGCTGACCATGGCGAGGAACGCGCCGGGCGCAGGGTTGTCCAGTTCGTAGGCCTTGCGGAACAGGTCAAAGTCGTAGATGTCGTTGTCCATGTCGCCATCGAGGTCGCCGAACTGCGCAGCCTGTGCCGGCGTGAGACCTGACATGTCCGACTGGGCGTGGGCGATGAAGGCGAGCCAGTCCGCCGCCGTCACCGAGCCGTCAAAGTTCAGATCGCCCGTGCCCGCGCGAGCCCCGATATAGCGCACATGCAAGGCGCGGGCCAGGTTGTTGGTGTCGGTATAGAGAAACGCGAGGTCTTCGATCGGGCTTTGAATCCAGGCACTGATGCCCAGGCTCACTTGCGAGCCGAGTGTGATGAGCCCCTCGCTGCCGCCGGGAACCGCGGACTCACTCAAGAGCGTGTGGGTCATGCTGTCGATGGACCAGTTGCCGCTGTCGACCGAGCCGTTGCCGTTGCCGTCGTAGTTGCCGGTGATCGCGTCCCAGTCTGTAGTATCGAGCGCGCCGCCGGGCGAGGAGAGCGTGTAGGACTTGATGTCCAGATTGCCGTCTGCGGTGGCGGGGACGATCAGGCTGATCTCGCCGGTCTGGCGATTGACCTGCACATACGGGCTGTCTTCAAGGATATCGACCATGGCCTGGCCCATGGCCTGGCCGATATTCATGTAGGTCTCAGCGTTGCCGTTGTAGTGGCTGTTGGAAGCGCCGCCGAGGCTCAGCGGGTTGCTGTATACGGTCGACACGTTGCCCTTGTAGAGCGAGTAGTTGCCGGCGTCGCCATCGACCGCAAGCTGTGCATCGAGGATCGCCCCGTCATTGCCCCCGTCGCCGATCTGGGTTTGACCCAGCGTTGCTGCGACAAAGGGCGCGTTAGGAGCGTTGAACTCCACGCGAAGCTGGTCGATGAGGCGGACGAGGTTCTGCTCGTATCGCGTCGCGTGGCCGGCGTCGTAGCGGTCTTTGTCGCCCTGCCACCAGAAAAAGCCTGCGATCTCGTACTCGGTCTGTCCGGGGTAATAGGTGCTGAGGTTGTTGAGCACATCCTTGGCCCGCTGCACGTCACCGTCGTACTGCAGGCCCGCCTGCCAGCCGATGGGCACGGGCGTCGTGCCTGTTTCCCACTTCAGTGTCGTGTCACCGTAGCCCGCGTAGGTGTATTCGGTGCCGTTATCGTCGTACTGGTACCGCTCGCTGCCGGGCGGAAGCAGGTCCCAGCCTAAGCTTCTGTTACCGATGACGGTCTTCAATAGCAGCACCGGCTGATCGATAGCCTCGCCCAGGAAGTGGCCGATGCCGTGCTCCGGCCCGAGCTTGGTGCGGTTGTCGCCACTGAGCCAGTCATTGACGAGCACCTTTGTACTCGCCGTCGGACCGCCGATGCCCTCAACGTGGGCCTGGCGCACATCCGTACGCTCAGCCCAACCGCCGCTGCCGTTACTCAGGTACGAGTACAAACCCTTTGTATTCACCGCATAATCGAGGGCGCCATCCGTGTTGCCCGTTACATTGCCCAGCCCGAGCATGTTGGACTGGCCCATCATGATGTAGACCTTGACCGGGCCATCACCCTGGGCCTGGGCGGGGCTCGTCAATGCAGTTACAGCCATCGACAGGGCAATCGCCCCCGACATCGCACACGCACAGTTGGTCATCGCAAGGTACCGTTGAGGATGTTTGGGTCGCGAGCGCAAGCCTCCTTCAGCGAACGCTCAAGCCCCTATCTTCTCAAATCGCGCAGGATAGTCAAGGAAAATCTAATCCAGGACCCCCGCGACTCAAACATAGCACGGGGATCGGGCCAAGGCGTTCGCTTTTGCAAGAATTATTGACTTCCGTGCTCTGAGCAGCCGCAGGTACTACAACTGGTCAAAAACCCGAAAAATGGGCTTAAATGATGGCAAGCCCCGGCAGGCCAGCCAGTCAACTCCAACAAGTAAGCCATGGATTGATGCAAGTCACTAACGTGTGCCGTCGCTTACGCAGGCAGGGTTTGCATAAAGAAACGCAGCCAGTTGCCGTGCAGGATGCCTGCGATGTCCGCGTCGCTGTAGTTTAACGTGGCCAGTTGCTCGCCTAGGCGGATCAGGTCGCGGTGGGTTTCGAGTTCAGCGGGCATGTGTTCCTTGCCGAATCCGCCGTCGCAGTCGCTGCCGATCGCGACGTGCCTGGCGCTGCCGGCAAGCTGGCAGATGTGGTCGATGTGCTGGGTGACGGTGGTGTACGTGGCCTGGGACTTGGGCCCCTTGCGGTCGTAGCCGGCCAGCAGGAAGACGTTAAACATCGGCAGGCCGATCACCCCGTCTCGGGCGATGATCTGCTTAAGTTGCGCATCGGTGTGGTTGCGCGGGATGTTGTTCAGTGCCCGGCAGCAGGTGTGGCTCGAATAGATCCGACCCTGAAAGATCGCCGCGGCCTCTTCGAAGGTTTGATCAGAAGTGTGCGTCAGGTCCAGCGGCATGCCAAGCTTGTCCATCTCCGGCAGCAGCCGTCGGCCCCAGTCCGTCAGCGGGCCGTCACCTTCGCTGGGGTGCTTGGGTTTATCCGGCGGCGTGCCGTGGGCGTAGTGGCTCTTGCCAAAGTGCGC
>JBGSTE010000493.1:0-19362 GCA_041736655.1 Phycisphaeraceae bacterium
GACGGCGACCCGCTGGATGTGCTCGTGATGGTCAACGAGCCGACGTACCCGGGGATCCTGATCGAGGCGCGTCCGCTGGGCCTGTTTCGGATGACGGACAAGGGCGATAATGATTTCAAGGTGCTGGCGGTGCCGAGCACGGACCCGATCTTTGCGGACTATGAGACGCTCGCGTGCGTGCCGCAGCATTACCTGCGCGAGGTCGAGCACTTTTTCGCGACGTACAAGGAACTCGAGGGCGGCAAGGTCAAGGCGATGGGCTGGGACACGGCCGAGGCGGCGCGTGCGGAGATCCTGGCGTGCATCAGTCGCTATCAGTTGGCCAACCCCTGCCGAAGCGACGACCCGGACAAGATGGACATGACGGCACGTCGCGCGGGGTAGTTGCGTGTCGGTGCGACTCTGCCGGGCTGTTTGCTGTTTCATCGCATCACACCCGCGCCGAGGCAGCAATACGATGGACGTCACAATTGCTGGGCATTCGAACTACTTCAGCGAATTGTCAGGCGCGGCAAAAGTGATCAGCAGGATGAGCGCTGCCAGGAGGACGATCCAGACGATCAGCGCGTGGCGGACGGCCAGTTTCGCTCGGTCCTTCTCAGCCCAGCTGCTGGGGCGGATGCCCTGGATCAGGAAGACGGCGACGGCGGCGAGGTTGACGCAGACGATGTTGGAGGCGAGTAGCAGTGCGGAGGCGGTCGCGGCGCTGAAGTCGCCGTGGCCGATGAACAGGCCGGTTGCGACGAGCGGGGGGACGAGCGCGACGGCGACCATGACACCGATGAGGCTGGCGGAGACTCCGGTGGTGACGGCCAGTGCCCCGGCTGCGCCGGCGGCGAGGGCGACGACCAGGTCGGTGTACTTCACCGAGGCGCGGCTTGCGATCTCGTACACCTGCGGGTCGAAGGGCACGAGCATGCCGATCACGATCGACAGGATCAGTCCGACCGCAATACCCGTGGCCGTGGTTATGACCGATCGCCAGATCATCTGCAGGTCGCCGATCGTCGTCCCCAGCGCCAGCGACATGCTCGGGATCAAGAGCGGGGCGATCACCATGGCCGCAATGACCAGTGCAACGGAATCACGGATCATGCCTACCGCCGCAACAATGCAGGAGATCACGACTTGGGCAATGTAGATCCACCGCACCCGGCTGCCGGGCTCTAAATCGTCCAGCAACTCCTCCCGGCTGATGCGTTCTTTCGATTGTTCCTTGGCTTCAGAGGGTTTCTTTTCGCTCTCGTCTTTGGTTGGCCGAGGCAAGCGCGCGGCGATGTCATAGACCAGCAGTTGGAAATGCTCGCTCTTGCCGAATCGCTTCTCGAGTGCCTCGATGACCGACTCGGTTAATCCCTCTTCCAGCACGATCGTCGCGAAGTCCATCCCGTCCTGGCGCTGGGTCAGGAACAGATCCACGGACTCGTGGTCGCCGAGCGCCGTCGTGACGTCTTTGATGTTGACGTCCGACGCGAGCAGGTCCAGTCGGCGGTAGGGCATGGGGTCATGTTAGGTCAGGGGCCGACTGTCTGCGTCACGGTGGCATTGATCGCATCGATCAGCTCGTCGGTGTTGCTCAGATGCAGGTTGTGGCCTCCTCGATCGATCGACACGACCCGCAACCCCTCCGCGTTGACCAGGCGTTCGCGGAGGTAGGCGATCGTTGTATCGTGCGGGCAGACGCCGTCCCAGGTGCCGTGGATGACGACGACGGGGCAGGTGACTTGTCGCAGCAGCGGTTCCATCGCGAGATTCTCGTCCGTCAGAGCCAGCAGTTCCCGGTTGGCACGCTCCCAGTCAGTTGGCACAAGTAATCGGATACCGTTGATACCCCGGCGAAACCACTGCGCATCATTCATGTACGCATCGCACGCGCCAGCGACGAGCACGATGCCGCCAACCTGATCGGGGTAGTCCACCGCGAGGCGCAGTGCGACAGGGCCACCGTATGAGTGGCCTATGATGATGTGTTTTCGCCCGTTGACTTCGACCAGTAAAGGCAGGATCGATGAGGCATGACCGGTGAGCGAGAGTTCATCCTCGTCAAGTGAATTGCCGTAACCAACGCGATCGACTGTAATCAGTGTGCTAGCTTTAATCTCGTCGGCGCGGGCTAACAATCGGCTCCACGCGCTGGCGTCGGCGGGTGCACCGTGCAACAGGATGATGCGCCCGCCGCCCAAGTCCCCGCCGGGTGACTGCATATACGCTAAGGAACCATGCGACGCGGTTTGGACAAAAGTGTTCGTCGGGGAAGTGGAGCAGGAGACCATCACGAAGATTACCGCGTACGCGCCGATAAGCAGCACGGCTGCGTTTCTACAAGCTTTTAGTTTGTGTGAGCAAACCCACCGTATGGCAGCGGCGAGCGTGTTCAAGGGACGTAGTAAATAGCTATGCATTGGGCCATCTTACACCAGCGCGGATGCGACTTGATAGGTGATGAACGCCGCGGTGTAGGCCATGACCGTCATGTAGCTGAACTGCAGGATCGCCCACTTCCAACTTCCGGAGACGCGGGCGGCTACGGCCTGGGTGGGCAGGCACTGCATGGCCAGGACGAAGAACACCAGCAGCGACAGCAGCGTGGGGATGTCAAAGAGGCGCGAGCCGTCGGGGCGTGTCATCGATCCGAGCGTGTCGGCCAACAGCCCTTCATCCTCCGCGCCCTCTTCGCCGATGCCGGCGGTGATCGCGAGCGTGGACACGACAACTTCGCGCGCGGCGAATGAGGCCACGACACCGATGTCGATCCGCCAGTCAAAGCCAAGCGGGGCGAAGACCGGCTCGACGAGTTTGCCTAAGCGCCCGCCGACGGAATACTCGGTGGCGTAGCGGGCGTAGAGGTGGTCGATCTCGACCTGAGCGGCATCTGCGGTTTCGGTGTCGCCAGCGGCGGTTGCGGTTTGTATTTCGGCTTCGTACTGCGCGAGCAGCGCAACGCTCTCGGGCTTGGCGACATCGGCGAGCTTTTCTTCGGGCAGCTGCGGAAACGTCATCGCCGCCCAGATGATGACCGACAGCAGCAGGATCACCGTGCCCGCCTGCTTGAGGAAGACGATGCCGCGGTCCCAGACGGTCAGGAGCGCGACGCGAAGGGAAGGCCAGCGGTAGGGCGGCAGTTCGAGCACCAGTTCCTGCGGCTTACCCTTGAGGATCGTCTTCCCTAGCACCAGTGACGCGAACATGGCGGCGGTGATGCCCAGCATGTAGGCGCCGAAGAACAGTGCCCCGCCGAGCAGGCCGCGCTCCCATGCTCCGCCGTCGCCGGGGTAGAGGATGGTGCCGGACATGGCGGCGACCATGGCGTAGACGGGTAGTCGTGCCGAGCAGGTCATGAGCGGGATGACGAGGATGGTGATGAGCCGGTCGCGTCGGGACTCGATGACCTTGGTGGACAGGATGGCGGGGATGGCGCAGGCGTGGGCCGAGAGCATGGGGATGAAGGCCTTGCCCGGCAGGCCGACCTTGTTCATGATGCGGTCGGCGACGAAGGCCGCGCGTGCGAGATAACCGGTGTCTTCCAGCAGCGTGAGCACGAAGAAGAGGATGCAGATCTGCGGCAGGAAGATGAGTACGCCGCCAACGCCGCCGATGAGCCCGTCGACGATGAAGCTGGAGATCAGCCCCTCAGGCAGCACCGAGCCTGCCCAATCGCCCAAGGCCCCAAAGCCCGCGTCGATCCAGTCCATCGGGTAGGTCGCGGCCTTAAAGATCAGGAAAAACAAGGCAAACATGATGACCGAGAAGACCCCCACGCCCGCGATGGGGTGGGTCAAGACGCGGTCGACCGCTTCGGTGCGTCGCTCGGCTTCTTCGGAGACATCCTGTCCCGCCGCCGCGCCTACGCCACAGGCCCAGGTGTGTCGGTTGGTATGCGGGCAGCTCGAACAGGCGGTGCAGGCGATGCGGTCGGTCATCGCCGTGGCGCGCTGGGTGTGGATCGTTTCATCACCGGCCAGGTCGTCGGCAATGGCGTCGCGCAGTTGATCGATGCCTTCGCCGGTGCGTCCGCTGACGGGGACGATGGTCGCGTCCAGTTCTTTGCCCAGGGTTTCGAGGCAGATGGTCAGGCCGTGCTTGCGGGCCTCGTCCATCATGTTCAGCGCGACGATCATGGGCACGCCCATCTCGCGGACCTCGCTGGCGAGGTAGAGGTGTCGCGCGAGGCAGGTGGCGTCGATGATGACGATGACCGCGTCGGGCCGATCGACGCCGGGGATGCGGCCATGCAGGGCGTCGGCGGCCAGGAGCTCCTCGGACTGTCCGAACTCGGCGGAGTACAGGCCCGGCAGGTCGACGAGGTCGATCTCGTGTTCGCCAGCCTTGACCTTGCCGGTGCGGCACTCGAGGGTCGTGCCGGGGAAGTTGCTCGTCTTGGCGCGCAGGCCGGTGAGCCGGTTAAAGAGCGTGGTCTTGCCGCAGTTGGGGTTGCCGATGAGCGCAACGCGCAGCGGCCGGCGACCGGGCCACTTCCGCTGAGGCTGCTGAACTTCTAGTGAGATCGTGGTCATGGGTCGGTTGTCAGGGCCTAGGGCTTAGGGCCTAGGAAAAGGCATTGAATATGAACCTAGGCCCTAAGCCCTAGGCCCTGGCGCCTACGCCGTCGGCGTTACCCGAACGTGCTTGGCGACCTCGGCCGACAAGCCGATCCGCGTCCCGCCACAACTGGCGATGATCCGCGTGCCGCTGCGGACGACCCGTATCGCCCGGCCCTCGTGCATGCCCATTGTCTTAAGCCGGATGAGCATGGCATGGTCCGCCTCGTCGATCCGTGCGATCACCCCCCGCGAACCGGCTGAAAGCTCGGACAATGCGACCGTTCGGGCTTGGGAACCCAGCCCCCCAAGCCGGTTGACCTGATTGGGTGTTGTCTGAGAGCCGCTCATGGGGGAATCATAGCCTTTGTGAGATTGAGTTGCAATATTTTTTTGACCTGTCCGCTCTTTTGCACCCTGGCATGTAAGCGAAGCAAGGGCGGAACCCGCACGCAGCCCGCAGCTTGAGCCGGCGGCGGAAAAGTCGGGGGGTGTTTTATTTCTGTCAACGCGTCAAATACCCTTGGCAAGAGTGTTACTCTGTCAGGACGTATCCCGCTTACTCATTCTTAAGGTCGTACCTATGACAATCTCTCGCCTCTGCACCTTGCTGCTCGCTTGCCTCTTCATCAACACCTGGAGCGCCCGGGCTGAAGAACCCATCGCCCCGCTGACCCACGACCGCCACGAGCACAAGCACAACCCCCGGCATCAGACGATCCCCGCCGGGCCTGAACGCTTCTTCACCAACCGGGAAGGTGCGAAACTCGTGTTGCCGGTCGAAGACGACTCGTTCACCTTCGTCGTCTTCGGCGACCGGACCGGCGGGCCCAATGAGGGCATCGACATCCTTGCCCAGGCCGTGGCCGACACCAACCTCATCGAGCCGGACCTGGTGATGACCGTCGGTGACCTGATCAATGGTTACGCGGATGACAAGGTCTGGATGCCGCAGATGAAGCAGTACAAAGAAGTCATGGGCGAGTTGATCTGCCCCTGGTTCCCCGTCGCCGGTAACCATGACGTCTACTGGCGCGGCCCCAACAAACCCGAACGCGAACTCGAGCCGCTTTATGAAATGCACTTCGGGCCGCTGTGGTACGCCTTTGAGCACAAGGACTGCTTCTTCATCGTCCTCTATACCGACGAGCCCGACCCCAAGACCGGCGAACGCAACTTCAACAAGCCCGACTCGCAGCGCATGTCCGATGAACAGTTCAACTGGCTCAAATCCATCCTCGACAAAGCCAAGGACGCCCAGCACGTCTTCCTCTTCATGCACCACCCGCGCTGGCTGGGCATCGGCAGCAACGGGCGGGGTAAGAACTACGGCGATGACTGGACCAAAGTCCATCAGGAACTCGTCAAGGCCGGCAACGTCTCCGCTGTCTTCGCCGGCCACATCCACCACATGCGATACGACCCCAAGGACGGCATCGAGTACTTCAGCCTCGCCACCGTCGGCGGGGCGCAGAGCTCATGGTCGCCCGCCGCCGGCTGGCTCCACCAGTTCAATATCGTCACCGTCCGCAAGGACCAGATCGCCCACGCGGTTGTGCCCGTCGGCGGCGTCATGGACCCCAAGCTCATTACCGGCAACGTCTCGGAACAGTCCGAAGTCCTCGGACGAGCCATGCCGATGAAATTTAAAGACCCCATCACAGTCAACGCCGACGGCTCGGTCGACAGCACACTGACCGTGACCGTCTCCAACCCCGCGAAGTACGACATCGAGATCGAACTCATCCCCACCAGCAAGGACAGCCGCTGGCTCATCGGACCGGACCACCAGCACGCAAAACTCAAGCCCGGCGAGGAAAAATCCTTTACGTTCCAGATCAAACGCACCGCCGGCCAGATCGACGACAACACTCGCCCGGTCATCGTCGAACTGAACATCGACATGCTCACCGAACAACTGCGCTACCCGATCCCTGTGAAACGCGCCTCCGTCCCCGGGTCGGTCGTGGTGAAAAAGTGATTGACAACTCCTAACAAAATAATCAGGGGGACAGGCATTCTTGCCTGTCGTCAGGCCGTAGACCTGATATAGATTGTATTCGGCTGTGCCGAATGACAGACAGGAATGTCTGTCCCCCTTTTTGTCAGGCACAATCATAAGAACGAACAGATGTACTGCGCCACACCTTCGCTCACTTCGATATCAAACCCGCTCTTGCCCGGCACGTTGAACGACTCGCCCTCGCCGTAGACGTTCCACTGCTTGCTGCCGTCGAACTTGACCCGGCATGCGCCCGCGGTCATCTGCATCAACTCTGGCGCATCGGTCCCGAAGTGATACGAGCCGGGGAAGATCAGCCCCAGCGTCTTCTTGCTCCCATCGGCAAAGAGCAGCGTGTGACTGACTACGCCGCCATCAAAATAAATGTTGGCCTTGGCGATGGCGGAGACGTTGTCAAAACGAGCGGGCAGGTTGTCGGGCACGGCGGGTTCCTTTTGGAAATAAATCGTGATCAAAACTCAGGCATTGTTAAGACAGCCAGACAAGGCCGCATTAAACGTCGCGCTTGGACGCATCGCCTTCTCCGTCTTCGCATCGTCCGGCAGGTAGTAACCGCCCAGGTCGGCGGGCTTGCCCTGCGTGGCGGCGATCTCGGCGAGGATGGTTGTCTCGTTGTCCGTGAGCTGCTTCGCCAGCTCTTCGAACACGGCCTTGAGCTGCGTGTCCTTATTCTGCTCGGCGAGCGCCTTGGCCCAGTAGAGCGCGAGGTAAAAATGGCTGCCGCGGTTGTCCAGTTCGCCGGCGTCGCGGCCCGGATTTTTGTCGGCGTTAAGCAGCGTCGTCGTCGCGACATCCAAAGCCTCGGCCAGCAGCTTCGCCTTGGCGTTCTTGTGCTTGCGTGCCAGGTCCTCAATCGAAACTCCCAGCGCCAGGAACTCACCCAAGGAGTCCCATCGAAGGTGACACTCCTGCACGAACTGCTGCACGTGCTTGGGGGCCGAGCCCCCGGCACCGGTTTCGTACAGGCCACCACCATTTAAGAGCGGCACGATCGACAGCATCTTCGCGCTGGTGCCCAGTTCAAGGATCGGGAACAGGTCCGTCAGGTAGTCGCGCAGCACGTTGCCGGTGACGCTGATCGTGTCCTTGCCCTCCTTGCAACGCTGCAGCGCATGCCGGGTCGCATCGATCGGCGCGAGGATCTGGATGTCCAGGCCGGCCGTGTCGTGGTCCTTGAGGCAGGCCTTGACCTTCTTGATCAGCTCGGCATCGTGGGCGCGGTGCTGATCGAGCCAGAAGATCGTCGGCGTCTTCGTCAGTTGCGCACGCTCTACCGCGAGCTTGACCCAGTCGCGCACCGCGATGTCCTTGGTCTGGCAGGCCCGCCAGATGTCGCCTTTCTCAACGCTGTGCTCGATGAGCACCTTGCCGTCCTTGTCGACGACCTGCACCTTGCCGGGCGCGGCGATCTCGAAGGTCTTGTCGTGGCTGCCGTATTCCTCGGCCTTTTTCGCCATCAATCCGACGTTGGCGACGCTGCCCATCGTGGACGGGTCGAATGCGCCGTGCTGCTTGCAGAACTCGATCGTCGCCTGGTACACGCCGGCGTAGCAGCGGTCGGGGATGACGGCCTTGGTGTCCTTGGGTTTGCCGTCCGGGCCCCACATTCGGCCGGAGGTGCGGATCATCGCGGGCATCGACGCGTCGATGATCACGTCGCTGGGCACGTGCAGGTTCGTGATCCCGCGCGACGAGTCGACCATCGCCAGGGCCGGGCGGTCGGCGTAGATCGCGTGCAGGTCGGCCTCGATGACGGTCCAGTGCTTTTCTTCCAGCTTCCGTAAGCGCGCCTCGAGATCGCCGATGCCGTTGTTGGGGTTAACGCCCAGACCCTTGAAGAGTTCGACGTGTTCATCAAAGAGCTGCTTGAAGAACACCCGGACGCAATGGCCGAAGATGATGGGGTCGGACACCTTCATCATCGTCGCCTTGAGGTGGATCGAGAAGAGCACGTCCTGGTGCTTGGCGTCGTCGATCTGCTGGGCGAGGAAGGCCTGAAGCTTGCGGGCGCTCATGCACGAGGCGTCGAAGATTTCGCCCGCCTGCAGCGCGAGGTTGTCCTTGAGGATCGTCGTGCTGCCGTCGCTGGCCAGGTGCTTGATCGTGACATGGGTCGCGGCGGAGGCGGTGAACGATTTTTCGCTCTCGTAAAAGTCGCCGTCGGTCATGGACGCGACGTGGGTCTTGGAGTCTTTGGACCAGGCGCCCATCGAGTGCGGGTTGGCCTTGGCGTAGGCCTTGACCGGTGCGGCGACGCGTCGGTCGGAGTTGCCCTCGCGCAGGACCGGGTTGACCGCGCTGCCGAGCACCTTGGCGTAGGCGGCGTTGATCCTGACTTCCTCGGGCGTCGTCGGCTGGGCCGGGTAGGCGGGCACGTTGTAGCCCTTGGCCTGAAGCTCGGCGATCGCGCTATTAAGCTGCGGCAATGACGCGCTGATATTTGGCAGCTTGATGATGTTCGCGTCCGGGGCCTTGCACATCTCGCCGAGCTCGGCCAGCGCGTCGGGCTGGCGCTGCTGGGGCGTGAGTCGATCCGGGAACTGCGCGATGATTCGCCCGGCCAGCGAGATGTCCTTGACCGCAACCGCGACACCCGCCGTAGCCAGGAAGGCGCGGATGATCGGCAGGAGCGAATAGGTCGCCAGCGCGGGGGCTTCGTCGGTCTTGGTGTAAACGATCGTGGGGGTGGTGCTCATGCCGGTCGGGGCTCGGGGTAGGGGTACGGGAAAGCCCCGCATTATCGCGGAATCGGCGTGGCAGACAAGCGGGGTTTTTGCTTGGGTTTCCTAGTGGTCGTTGGCAAACCGCAGTAAATGCCTGGCCGGCAGCGCATCGTCCATGCGGTATTCGCTGACGCCCATCGCATCGAGGATCGCCTGAGCCTTGCTGGCCATGCTTGGGTCGACTTTTTTCTGCCAGGATGTGACGAGCCCCATGCGGTCGCTGCCGGCGATCTGTTTGACCGTGTCGCCGGTGGACATGTTTGACGAGTTGCTGGGCTTGTTCGCGACCGCGAGCATCGCCGCCGGGACGTCGAGTTTGAGCGACTCGCAGAGCGTCTTGATCCACAGCTCGGGCTTGAGGGTCAGTTCCTCGTAGGTCAACACGTGTGTCAGTGTCTTCGCGTGCCGAAGTGGATATACGTTTTCGACCCACCAGTTGAGGATCGCTTTTTCCCAGTCGGCCCCGGAAGTTTGATTAGCGAGGATGCGCTGGCCCAGTTCGATCTGCTGGCCTGTCATGTACTGAGCGAGGAAGTCGGGTTTGTCGAAGTAGGCCTCGGCGCTGTAGCCCCACTTCTGTCGGAGGATCGAGAGCGCCTGGGCTGCGGGGTGGCGGGTGAGGAAGACGCTGGTCATGCCGTGCTGATGGGCAAAGCGGTCGGAGAGGAAGGGCGCGTTGAGCACCTTGATACAGACGCGGTTGGCGGTCAGCGGGAAGTGGGTACGGCGCGCGGTGCCGATGGGGATCGATGCACAGTTAAGAAGCTCGATGTAGCGGTCGACTTGTGCCGCGTGTTCATCGCTGAGGTCAAAGAACTGGCTGTGCTTGAGTTTGGGCAGCCAGCGTTCGAGCCTGGCCCCGGCGTTCTGGTGTTTCTTGAAGACGGCAAAGGGTTCGTTGGCGAACCACACGCCGCGCTGGGCCGCGATCATGTCGGCCAGGAGCGTCGACCCGCCTCGCCGGATGCCTAGCACACAGAGGTTGGGGCGATTGCCTTGTTTATAACGAAGGGCCCTGCGTTTAAGCGATCGTGCGAAGTTTTTGAGCGACATGGCCGGGATGGTAGCAGGCGTTGAACGCCGAGGATCATGCGAAGATGCTGGCGGGGGCGATGCTCAGACCCGCGATTGACGTGGCCTGAACAGGCGATTGGCCCCGAACGGTCAGGATCGTGTTGTAGCGGGCGTCATCCGGGTCACGGTGAACGATCAGGGACTGTCGCTCGATATCCACGATCCAGTATTCGGGAATGCCCGCCTGCGCGTAGATCGGCATCTTGACCAGCGCATCGCGCCTCATCGAAGACAACGCCGCCTCGATGATCAGCAGGATGTCGCCCGCACCGGCGTGCTTGTGCTTATAGGTATCGCCGTCGTGGCGTTTGAGCACTGCGACATCCGGGTCGAAGACCTGGCCCTCGGCGATGTGGACGGTGCTCTGGATGAGCAGACGGTAGTGAGGCATAACCGATGCGAGTAGCTCGGTAAGCTGCATCAAGACAAAGCTGTGTTCGGGCCCGGCCGGTGACATGGCTGTAATGATACCGTTAATCAACTCAACCTTATCGCTGGGCCCGAGTGTGCCAGAAGCGATCAACTCAAGATACCTCTCGCTGGTACAACGCCATGGCGGCATCGCTTCCAGGTCGGGTGTGGGCTGGTCGGGTTGTCCTGCCTTAACGATCATGTCTGTATTATATCGGCTGAATCCGTCAAACCGAGGGATCAATTCCCCAATTCCTCGCGCACCGCCTTGAACTGCGCGATCGCGAAGTCCAGGTCCGCGATCGAGTGGGCGGCGCTGATCTGCGTGCGGATGCGGGCCTTGCCCTGGGGCACGACCGGGAAGCTGAAGGGGATGACATAGATCCCGCGTTTAAGCAGTTTTTCCGCGAAAATCGAGGCCTTGACCGCGTCGTAAAACATGATCGGACAGATCGGATGCTCGCCGGGGACGATGTCAAACCCCAGCGCGGTCATCCCGGCCCGGAAGTGCTTCATGTTGACTTCAAGCTTGTCACGCAGCGCCGTCGACGAACTGAGCAGGTCCAGCGACTTGATCGACGCCATCACGATGCTCGGCGCTACCGAGTTGGAGAACAGGTACGGCCTTGAACGCTGGCGCAAAAGCTCGATGATTTCCTTCTTGCCCGAGGTGTAGCCGCCGCTGGCGCCGCCGATGGCTTTGCCGAGCGTGCCGGTGGTGATGTAGATGCGTTCGATACAATTGCGGTACTCGTGCGTGCCCCGGCCGGTTTTACCGAGAAATCCCGTCGCGTGGCAATCGTCAAAATGCACCAGCGCGTTGTATCGATCAGCCAGGTCACAGACCTTGTCGAGTTGCGCGATCGTGCCGTCCATGGAGAACACGCCGTCGGTGGTGATGAGCTTGTAGCGTGCGCCGTCGGCGTCGGCCTGTTTGAGCTGGGTCTCAAGGTCGGCCATGTCGTTGTTGGCGTAGCGGTAACGCATGGCCTTGCAGAGGCGTACGCCGTCGATGATCGATGCGTGGTTGAGCGAATCGGAGATGACCGCGTCCTGATCGGTCAGGAGCGTCTCGAATAAGCCGCCGTTGGCGTCAAAGCACGAGGAGTAGAGGATGGTGTCCTGCGTGCCGAGGAAACTGGCGAGTTTTGCCTCTAAATCCTTATGGATCTGCTGGGTGCCGCAGATAAAGCGGACGGAGGCCAGGCCGTAGCCCCAGTGGTCCATCGCGTCCTTGGCGGCGGCGATGACCTCGGGGTGGTCGGCCAGGCCGAGGTAGTTATTGGCGCAGAGGTTGAGCACGGGCTTGTCGCTGGTCGTGACGCCGACGTGCGCATCCTGCGGCGAAGTCATCACGCGCTCGTTCTTATAGAGCCCGGCGGACTTGATGTCGTTGAGGGTGGTTTGGAGGTGGTTTTGATAGTTGCCGTACATTTGTGGTGGTCCGTTTTTTAACGCCAAGTAGCCAAGGGGATGGAGGGAGCCAAGTTTAGTAGTAGGGGTTGATGATACGTTTGATGCCGTCTTTCAGGAGCGGCACGTTGAAGTTGATCAGCAGGCCGAGGTGAAGGTTCAGAGCTTTTAAGTAAGCGAGGGTTTTAGCGGAATGGATAGGAGCGAATTGTTCAACTGCCTTGAGTTCAAGAACCAGTACATCTTCTACCAAGACATCGGCACGAGACTCTCCAACAGATACCTGCTCGTAAAAAACAACGAAAGGAAACTGCGTGGTATGACGAATGCTACGTTTTGTCAATTCAATACTCAGCGCATTTTCATAGACAGACTCAAGGTGCCCCGGTCCCAGTGTACGGTGGACCTGAATAGCAGCGCCAATCACACGACTCGCCAGGTCATCCAACTCCGCACTCGGTTCACGACTCATCACTCGCTCCGAAATCCTTGGCTTTCTCCATCCCCTTGGCCCCTTGGCGTTAAAATGATCACCACTTGAGCACCACTTTGCCGCACTGGCCCGAGAGCATGATGTCAAAGCCTTTCTGGAAATCTTCGGCGCTGTAACGGTGCGTGATGACCGGCGACAGGTCCAGGCCGCTCTGCACCATCACGGCCATTTTGTACCAGGTCTCGTACATTTCTCGGCCGTAGATGCCCTTGATGGTGAGCATGTTGAAGACCACGGTGTTCCAGTCGATGGTCATGCCCTCGTCGGGGATGCCCAGCACGGAGATTTTTCCGCCGTGGGCCATGTTCTGGATCATGTCCGCGAAGGCCTTGCTGTTGCCCGACATCTCCAGGCCGATGTCAAAGCCCTCGTGCATGCCCAGGTCTTTCTGCACGTTGGCGATCGTTGTCTTGAGGACGTTGACCGCGCGGGTCGCGCCCATCTTCAGCGCCAGCGACAGGCGGAAGTCGTTGACGTCGGTGATGACGACGTGCCGTGCGCCCGCGTGTTTGCAGATGGCCACGGCCATGATGCCAATCGGCCCGGCCCCGGTGATGAGGACGTCTTCGCCTAAGAGTTGCCACTGCAGCGCGGTGTGCGTGGCGTTGCCGAAGGGGTCGAAGATGGAGGCGACATCGCGGTCGATGCCGGGCTGATGTTCCCAGACGTTGGCGTAGGGGACGGCGATAAACTCAGCGAACGCGCCGGGCCGGTTGACGCCGATGCCCGAGGTATGGGCACAGAGGTGACGCCGCCCGGCCAGACAGTTTCGGCAGCGGCCGCAGACGACGTGGCCCTCGCCGGAGACGATCATGCCGGGCTTGTAGTCGTTGACGTTGGAGCCGACGGCCACGATCTCGCCGACGAACTCGTGGCCGACGACCATGGGCACGGGGATAGTCTTCTGTGCCCAGGCGTCCCACTTGTAGATGTGCAGGTCCGTGCCGCAGATGCCGGTGCGGTCGACCTTGATGAGGACGTCGTTGATGCCGTACGAGGGGACGGGTACGTCCTGCATCCACAGGCCGACCTCGCGTTTTGCTTTGACCAGGGCTTTCATCATTTCGGGCATGGGTGTGATCCGGGTGGGTCCGTGAGTATAAAGGCGTTGGCCTGAGGCGGGGCGGAGGGGTTGGCCGAGAATAAAAACGTTGACAGCGTCCCCGTGCTGGAATATCCTTCACGGACATGCGACGCGAACAGCTCTTACTGGCGAACCTCGGCACCGGGCTTCTTGGCCTGCTGCTTACCGACTGCGCCGGATAGGGCTTTGTGATCGCTGACGACGATCTACCAACCCTGTCTGGCCCGTGCCCGACAGGGTTTTTTTTGTTTTGAGCCTTTAGCCTTTAGCCGTTAGCGTTTAGCAATCAGACATCAGCAATCAGACATCAGCCAACCCCGAACCCCAGACCCTATCATGGCCCAGCCCACCCCCATCCGCATCTTCGACACCACCCTGCGTGACGGCGAACAGTCGCCCGGCGCCTCGCTCAACCATGGCGAAAAGATCGAGATCGCCCGTCAGCTCGAGCAGCTCGGCGTCGATGTCATCGAGGCGGGCTTCCCGATCACCAGCCAGGGCGACTTCGAGGCGGTCAAGGCCATCGGCAAGGACCTGGCGCAGACGACCGTCGCGGCGCTGGCCCGGTGCGTGGACCGCGACATCGAGCGTGCGGCCGAGGCGTTGCGGTCGGCCTACAAGCCACGCATCCACGTCTTCTGCGCCACCAGCAAGATCCACCTGGACCATAAGTTCAAGAAACCCTTTGAGGCCATCGTCGAGATGTCCGTCAAAGGCGTTGCGAAAGCCAGGTCGTATGTCGATGACGTCGAGTTCAGCCCCGAGGACGCGAGCCGAACGGGCATCGACGAGCTGGTCACGATTACCCGGGCGGTGATCGAGGCGGGGGCGACGACGATCAATGTGCCGGACACGGTGGGCTATGCCGTGCCCGCGGAGTACGGGGCGATCTTCCGCCAGTTGCGTGAGCGGATCCCCGAGCTTGACGCGAAGGGGATCGTGCTGTCGTCGCACTGCCACAACGACCTGGGCCTGGCGGTGGCCAATTCCCTGTCGGCGATGCAGAACGGCGCGCGGCAGATCGAGTGCACGATCAACGGCATCGGCGAGCGCGCGGGCAACGCGGCGCTCGAGGAGCTGGTCATGGCCCTGCGTACGCGGGCCGACTACTACAGCAACTTCACAACCCGCATCAACACCCGGGAGATCTACAAGACCTCGCGGATGGTCAGCAATCTCACGGGGCTTACGGTGCAGCGGAACAAGGCGGTCATCGGCCGAAACGCCTTTGCCCACGAGTCGGGCATCCACCAGGACGGCATGCTCAAAAACCGCAACACCTACGAGATCATGGACCCGCGCGATATCGGCGTGCCTGAAAGTAAGCTCGTGCTGGGCAAGCACTCGGGCCGACACGCGCTGTCGGGCCGGGTCAAGGACATGGGCTACACGATCGACGAAGAGATGCTCAACAAGGTCTACGAGGACTTCAAGCACCTGGCCGACCGCAAGAAGGACGTGTTCGATGAAGACATCGAGGCGCTTTTGGATCGTCGGCTTGGCGAAGGGCGTAAGCTCTTTGAGCTGGTGTCTTTCAAGGTCACCGCGGGCACGGACGAGACGTCGGTGGCGCTGGTCAAGCTGCGTGATTCGGCGGGGGTCGAGAAGATGGATACGGCCTACGGCGACGGGCCGATCGACGCGGTGTTCGGCGCGATCCAGCGGATCACCGGGGTGTCGGTCACGCTCGAAGATTACGTGACACGATCGATCACCGGCGGCAAGGACGCGCAGGGCGAGGCGTCGATCCGCATCTCGCACAACGGGCGCAAGGTCCGCGGCCGGGGCGTGAGCACGGACGTGATCGAGGCTGCGGCTGAGGCGTACCTGTCTGCGATCAACCGCATCAAGACGATGGACGAAGGCAGGTCTCTGCGTGAGCAGGAAGAGGCGGGGCCGGCGCAGCCTTGAATAGGAAGAACCGGCTGGGGATCGATGAAAACCCGGTTTACCTGAAAATTCGGGCGTTCCCGCAAGCGTCTGGTTAAAGGCGTGCGTGGATTATCTGGCAGGATTCGGGCTAAGCGGGGCTTTGGCCGATAAAGTACGTGTGGCCGTGACGGATACCGCTATGTATGCGGCCGGGCACGGAGAAGAGAGCACGCGGGGCGGAGCCCCGCTCGACACAGGAGCAGTGCTGGATGGGCAAGACCGCCGTCCCGATCGGACCTTCCACTCCCGGAAGTCGTACCACCCCCGCCGAAGCTGACCCGGATCGGTCGGCCTCGGCCTCCAAGATCAAGCACTTCGTCCTGGACACGAACGTGCTCCTGCACAACCCGCGATCGCTCTACATGTTCGACGACAACGTCGTTGTCATCCCTTTCACCGTGCTCGGCGAACTGGACAAGTTCAAGAAGAACAACGACGACACCGGCCGATCGGCGCGCGAAGTCATCCGCCAGCTTGATCGCCTGCGCGAGAAGGGCACGCTGGCCGAGGGTGTGCAGTGGAACGGCCACGGCGGGATCGTGCGTGTGGAGTTCTCCGACCTGTCGACCTGCGACAAGCGGCCGGACTGGTTCTCGGAGGATACGCCGGACAACCGCATCATCGGCGTAGCTTGGCGGCTGACCCAGGAGGGCCACCGCACGGTGATGATCACCAAGGACATCAACGTCCGGCTCAAGTCTGACGCACTGAGCATCACCACCGAGGACTTCGAGGCAGAAAAGGTCGACATCGACCACCTCTACAGCGGATTCAAGACCCTGGAAGTGCCCAGCGAAGTCATCGACCAGCTCTACGAGGAAAAGCAGCTTGAGATCGAATCGATCCGCGAGCACTTGCAGATCAAGCGCGAGGACGGCTCGGCGGGCGAGCTGAAGATCTACGCCAACGAGTTCGTGCAGTTCCGCGATCAGTTTGATGAGTCGCACACGGGCCTGGCGCGTCGGTTGGCGGATACGGATCACATGATCCCGGTGCAGGGCCCGCGTCGGCCGGTGTACGGGATCATGGCCCGCAACGTGCAGCAGATCATGGCGCTGGACCTGCTCCTGGACGATGAGATCAAGCTGGTGACGCTCATCGGCATGGCCGGCTCGGGCAAGACGCTCTTGGCGATCGCTGCGGGGATGGCCAAGGTCTTCGGCGAAGAGCGTTACGACAAGCTGCTGGTTGCTCGGCCGATCATGCCCATGGGCCGGGACATCGGCTACCTGCCGGGTGACAAGGACGAGAAGCTGGCGGCGTGGATGCAGCCGATCTTCGACAACCTCACGTACCTGATGTCCACCCGCGGGGCCGACGCTCAGCACGCCGACTCCAAGCCCGTGGAGCAGCGGATCAATCAACTGATGGGCACGGGACAACTCGTGCTCGAGCCCTTGACCTACATCCGTGGCCGATCGATCCCGCACCAGTTCCTGATTGTTGACGAGGCGCAGAACCTCACGCCGCACGAGGTGAAGACGATCGTCTCTCGCGTGGGCGAGGGCACGAAGATCGTGCTCACCGGCGACGTGGCGCAGATCGACAATCCGTACCTCGACGCGTCGAGCAACGGTCTGGCGTATATGATTGAACGGCTCAAGGGCCAGCCGATGACCGGGCACATCACCCTCGCCCGCAGCGAGCGGAGCCAACTCGCATCCATCGCGGCCGAGCTGTTGTAGTTCTGGCAACCCCGCCAGCGTCTGACTTTGTGTGACGCCATGCCCATGAAATCCGACGAGCAAGCGAGCCAGCCCAACACCCGTCCGGACCATCACGGCCTGGGCGTCAAGCATCCTGCACCACCCAAGCGTAAGCGTGGCCTGTTCAACAGGCTCCTGCGCCTTGGCATGCTGCTGGTGGCGATGCTCGTGCTGCTGGTGGCGCTTGGGCCGATCCTGCTGTCGACCGGCCCGGGCACGCGCCTGCTCGTGTCGCTGATCAACAGCGGCATCGACGGCGAGGTCTCGATCACGGACCTGCGCTTAAGCTGGCTTAAGGGTCAGCAGGTTCAGGGCCTGTTGTTCAAGGACCCGAAGATGGGCATGCAGGCGGATGTCGCGTGGATCGACGCACCGGACATCGGCCTGTTTGACCTCGTCACCGGCAGCCGACGCCTGGGCACGATCACCTTCACCGATGTCGACGTGGTGTACGACCAGCCCAAAGACCGGCAAAGCAAGGACCCGCGCGAGCAACCGCAAGACGACCAGGCGCGTGCGCCGTTGACGTTGCCTGCGGCGTTGTCCTGTGCGGTCGTGCTCGATGATGTGGTGGTGGCGTACAAGTCGCCGGGTCAGGAGCCGGTGGTGCTGACGCTGCCGTGGGGCACGCTGGAGATGCCGGATGTGCGCGATATCCGGTTCGATGTGGATGCATCGCTCAAGCAGGGCGAGCAGTCCGGGCGAGTGGTCCTCAAGGGCGAGTTGCTGAACCTGTTTGACCCCGATGGCAAAGCCCAGCCGATGAAGGCTGGTTATGCCGTGCAGTCAAGCGTCACCGGCTTGTCGACGCTCGCGCTGGACCAACTGGTCAGCGGCATGGCGGCAGGCGTCAGGCCCGGGCTGATCACCGCGGTACTTGGCAGCGGCGAACTGACGGCCAACGCGGACATCAACGGCACGGTGAGCGAGCTGAGTGCCGAGCTTCATGCGAGTGCGCCCAACGGCCGCATCGACCTGTATCAGGAGCGCGAGGGCGACACGCTGTTAGCTTCCGAGCGTTCGTCTGCGTACCTGGACCTGACGCCGGAGGCGGTCGCTGCGCTCCTGCCGGATAGTGAGCTGCAACTGGTCGAGCAGGCTCGCGTGCAGTTGAGCAGTTTGCAGATGCGCCTGCCGCGCAAGGGTGATGCGTTTGACTGGGACGGGGCGTCGGTGTCGATCGAAGTCAAGGCGGCCGACGACCACAACCTGGCGCTGCGTGACCCGGCGGGCAAGGTGATCGGCATCGATGGGCTTCGGCTTGGTGGCGGCGGCACATCGATCGCTGAGCAGCTCAAGTTTGAAATGTCGGCGATGTTGTCGGCGGTCGATGAGCGGGGCGCGGTGACACGCGAGCCGGTGAAGGCGACGCTGGTCGTCAACAAGCCGCTGGATAAGGAACGCGAAATCGAGTTCTTCAGCGAGGCGCTGCCGCTGGCGCTGGCGGACAAGCTCGGCGGCATGGACGGTCAGCTCGTGCTCTGGCTGGGCGAAACGCTTGAACTTCAGGCGCAGATGCAGGGGAAAATCGTCACCGACGCGAAGGGCAACACACTGTTGGTCCGTTCGTTCTCGCTGCGGCCTGGGCCGACGGGACGAATCACCGGCGAAATCACCGGCGAAGTGTCCGCCAACCAGTACACGATTTCGACGCCCAAGCAGGCCCCGCTTGAAGCAACGCTCACGCCCGAGGCCTTTGCGAGTGTGATGGCGATGCTCTCGGGTAAGCCCGACCAGCCGGTGCTGACCATCGACCAGCCGATGCCCGTCCGCATCACGCTGCGCGAGGGTGATCGGCCGATGTCGATCACAACCGACGCGAGTAAGACCGGCGTCAAGCGCTACTACCCCGACCCGGACCGCACGGTCATCGGTGCGAGCATCGAACTGACCCCGGCCCGTGTGTACGACCCGAATCAGAAAAAGTATTACGAACTGCGTAGCGGGACACTCTCGATCCTTGTG
>JBGSTE010000510.1:0-1590 GCA_041736655.1 Phycisphaeraceae bacterium
CGCAGCGCGTCGAGCTGCTCGGTGACGCGCATCGTGCCGATCTCCGCGCTGACCGCCCCGCCGACTCGCCCGGCGATCATGACCGCCGCGAGCACCGGGCCGATCTGCTTGACCACCGACAGGTTGATGACCCCGCCGATACGGCTTTCCTGTCCGATGGAGCGGAACTGGTCGTACATCTCGACGCCCAGCACCATGCCGACAAACGCGCCGACAAGCATGACCACGGGGATCGATCGCGTGCCCACCTCGTAAAGCTGAGGCACCAGCAGCCGCATGCGACCGTACCCGGTTCGTCCACCGACCAGCCCGCGACCGGCCGAGCCGCTGAAGCGGGCGAAGCGGCCAAAGCCATCAAGCACATCCAGGATATGTTGGCCCAGCAGCGCGAAAGAGTGGATCAGGAGCATGGATACACTGCGCCTTTCCGGTGATCTGCCGCTTGCCCGCACCTTCACGGGGCAGGCCCTCGCGTTGCCTGGCTTGAAAGAAAGGGTGACTGAGGGGACTCGAACCCCCGGCCTCCGGGATCACAACCCGGCGCTCTAACCAACTGAGCTACAGTCACCAACACGACGGGCAACCTGGCCCGAGCCCTAGAATTTAAGCAAATCAGCACGGTGTGTCAAACAGTCAGTCGTTTCAGTAGGCCCGCGATTCACCGGTAAACCCGCGCTCGGCCGATGTTTGCTGATAGGACCGGGCTGCCTTAAACTGTTGAGTTCGATCAGGCCCGGGCAACAGGACCATCGCCATGACCCGTACGACCCTCTACCCGCTGACCCTTGCCTTGCTGCTCTTAACCGCGACCGGCTGTAGCTATGTCAAGACGCCGGTCGTTGCTTTTTCCGATGACGGCCAGTACCTGCAGAAGGATGTCGGCAAGGGCCTGGTGGCCGACCCCAACCCGCTGATCCCGGATGTGCCGATGCCCGTGGGCTTCAAGGCCGTCGCCAGCCAGAGCCACTGGCGTTTTGATGGCCGGGTCCGCGTGGTCCACCACGTTTACCAGGGCCACGCCAAGCAGGGCGACGCCGTCGAGTTCTACCAGCGAACCCTGCCCGATTTCCAGTGGACGATGGTAGACATCCAGAGCGTGGGCGACGCGACCGCGCTGCGCTTTGTCAAAGGCCCCGAACAAATGTCGGTCGCTACCAGTCAGGGCTGGAGCGGCGTCACAACGATCACCATCGATATCCAAGGCAAGTAACCCGCGCGCCGCCACCAAGCGACGCCTCTGAGTAAGTGAGACCCATGGACTCTGAACGACGACACGAGCTTGAAACCAACGAACTCCGCGAGTTTCTTGATAACTTCAAGGACTTCTGGGACAAGCACGGCAACAAGCTGCTGCTCACGCTGATCGTCGTGCTCGGCGGCTACGCGGGCTACAACTACTACAACAGTTGGAAGACCGGCAAGGTCGAAGAAGCCCAGAAAGCCCTCGCCGGCGCAACGAGTGTCGACGCCCTGCTGGCCGTGGCTGGCGAACACGACCGCGTGCATGACGAGGCGATGCGCCGGGCCGGGGCCCTGTCACTGGCTGATGCCCGTGCGGGCCTGATCGATGCGAGCCCTGCCGCCGCCGAC
>JBGSTE010000527.1:0-2274 GCA_041736655.1 Phycisphaeraceae bacterium
CCAACCCCCAAGCCCCAACCCCCAACTCCCACACGGACTATCGCGTTCGCCTGGACGCCTATGCCGGGCCGCTGGACCTCTTGCTGTACCTCGTCAAGCGCCACGAGATCGACCTGCAGGATATCCCGATGGCGGCGCTGACCGAGCAGTACCTGCGGCACCTGGAAGTGATCAAGTCGATCGACGTGGACTCGGCCGGGGAGTTCCTGGTGATGGCCTGCACGCTCGTGGAGATCAAGTCGCGGATGATCATCCCGCAGATGCAGCGCGAAGAGGGCGATGAAGCAGCCCCCGACCCGACACGCGACATCGATGACTCCACCGACCCGCGATTTGAATTGGTGCAGCAGCTACTGGCCTACAAAGCGTTCAAGGACGCGGCCTACGCGCTGGACGAACGCGCGGTGCAGTGGGAGCAGCGATTCCCCGTCCACGTCAAGGCCGGCCAACGACCGGCGGAAGAAGACAAGCCGCAGGAAGTCACCATCGACCTGGAAGACGTCAACGTCTTTGACCTCTGCGAAGCGTTCGGGCGGATCCTTCAGACCGTTGGGCATTTGGGCGATCACGCGGTCACGTACGACGACACGCCGATCTCGATGCACGCCGAGGACATTCACGACCGCCTGCGGAGCGATGCGCCGACGCGCGGGTTGACGCTGCGCGAACTCTTTGAAGGCCGGCGAACACGGTCGGAGATGATTGGCCTGTTCCTCGCGACGCTCGAACTGGTCCGCCAACGGCTGGTCATGGTCGTGCAGGACGACGCGACGAGCGACACCGCGCCGGGCGCGAATATCCGCCTGGTGCTGATGCCCGAAGACCAGCGGCACCTGGCCGCGGAAGAAGAAACACGCACCAAGGCCGGCCCGGTGCAGTACGAGTGGCCCGACGAGACGAGTAAACTCCGCTTTGAGCGCCGCGAGCGCCTGCGCGCCACGCTGCACGCCAAGGCAGAGGCTGAGGCCCGCGGCGAAAAGTTCGACATCAAGGCCTTCAAGCAGCAACTGGCCCAGCAGCGCGGCGGCGAGATCGACGAGCTGGACGAAGAAGAGCTGGCGATCGAGCAGGACGACATAAATTTTATGATCAAAGAGGCTGAATCCGAACACAACTGACTTTGTCAGATAAAAAGGGCTGTCGTATGCGATATACAACGAATTTTTTGCTCCCTGCTCTACTTTTAGTGATGCTATTTGAATCGTCAGCCACCAGAGCGAGCGAGGATCAAACTCCAATTTATCTCGATGCGGTAGTTCAGATCCAGAACACTGAATGGAAGTATACTGCGACTGGACCACACCCGAAACGGTTCGGGACGCAAACGAATCCACATCGATTTGTAAATGACAGTAACTTTACATTGTCTGTTAAATATGTCGGCTCGCTAGACGGAGCAGATGTTTATTTGGTCAAATACTCTGCATCTTTGCGAGGTGAGACTGTGATAGAAGAAACTGAAAAAGCCGTTGTCTATCGTGGCAAAGAGTTAGCGATTTATCAGGATGAAGCTTTAAGTGTTACGATTATTGTGAATCCTGCGAAGTAAAAACTGTGATTTGGTACGTTTGCCAACTTATTTTGATTTTGAGTAACTGCTATGACCGCGACCCACACCACCACCTCCAAAACGCTGACCGACAACCCGCTGATGCAGGCCGAGGGTTTGCCAGCCTTTGACCGCATCGAACCCGAGCATGTCGTGCCGGGCGTGGAAGCGCGGTTGGCCCAGATCGCCGAGCGCTTTGATGCGATTGAAGAGAGCCCCGACCCGACGTGGGAGGGTTTGCTCCAGCCGCTGGAGGAGCTGGGCCGGGCGTATGAGTACAGTTGGTCGCCGGTGGGCCACCTGATGGCGGTGAAGAATTCTGATGCGCTGCGCAAGGCGTTCATGGCGGTGCAGCCGAAGGTCGTGCAGTTGGGCCTGCGGATGAGCCAGAGCCGGCCGATCTACGACGCGCTGGTCGCGCTCCGCGACGGCAGCGAATGGGCCAAGCTCGATCTCGCGCAGCAGCGGATCGTCGAGTCGAAGATTCAGGACATGGAGTTGGCCGGCGTCGGGCTTGAGGGCCAGGCGAAGGCGCGATACCAGGCCATCGCGGAGCGCTTGTCGACGCTGTCGACCGATTTTGCCAACCACGTGCTGGACGCGACCAAGGCCTTTGAGCTGATCATCACCGACCAGGCCGACACCGAGGGCTGGACAACGACGCTGCGCAATATGGCTAGTCAGTCTTACAACGACGCGAAACAGACTTCAGGTGGGGGGGGGGG
>JBGSTE010000581.1:0-2732 GCA_041736655.1 Phycisphaeraceae bacterium
CGCTCGCTCGATGAGATCGTGAGCTGGACGGGCCTGCCCGCGGCGCAGGTGCAGACGGAGCTGACGCTGCTGGAGATCCGCGGCGCGGTGTCACGGCAGGGCGGGCTGTTCGTGCGTCGGCGGGGGTGATCGATTTTCACGACCACTTCTCGCTCATCCTGCTGATTCTCCAACAGCTTTCGAAGTTTGCTAAACCGACGGTTCGCGTTTGGGTATCCTCTCCGAGCCAATGTGATTCGGAAAAAGGACAACCGATGGGCTATCGCAAACAACTGATCATCCTGCATACCGTTCTTGCCGCTTTCTTTTTTCCGATGGGCATCATGTACGCCATCACGGGCGGCTTGTATGGCCTTGGTTTGAAGGGCGGCTACGACACCGTGACCACCGAGATCAAACTGGATCAGCCGTTGAACGGGGAACTTTCAGGCCTCGCGAAACTTGCGGAGGATGAATTGGCCCGTCAAGGCATCAAGCCACCAACGGGCAGCGCGTCAATCAAGAAGGGCGGCACATCCTACTACTTTGAATGGACCGGGGCGGTACGCGATGTTCAACTGCACCCGACTGAAGACCCGCTTATCGCACAGCTGAAAGTCAGTGACACCGACCGGCACCGCTATTTTGTCCAACTGCACAAGGCCAAGGCGGGCGACGTTTTCAAGTGGTTCGCCGCGGTTTGGATGGTGGGGTTGGTGTTGTTGTTCCTGACCGGCGGGGTGATGGCCTTTGTCGCCAAGCCTTATCGCCGACTCGCGGTGATCTCGGCTCTGGCAGGGGTTGCTTCGTTTGTTGTGTTTGCGATGCTCAGTTAGTTGACCTGCACACTTTGGTTCGTCGTGACAGCACCACCTAAACTACCTGCCCAACCGTTGATGAGAATCTCATGTTCCCGATTTATGACCCGACCGACGAGCGTGACTGTGAAGGCCTGCAGCAGCGACTCCATTCCTTAAACACTGCCGCAGACCCTGACGGTCAATGGGCGTCACTCGCGGCCGATCTCATTCGTGATACACGCCAGCGCGGTGACGATGCGATCGTTGAGCACATGCGGCAGTTTACCGATCCGGATTTTTCTGCCGATCGCATGCGGGTTCAGGCTGAAGAACTTGCCGAAGCAGACCGACAACTCACCGGCCAACTGCGCCGCGCAATTGAGCAGGCGATCAGCAATGTTTACGCGTACCAGAAGCACATCAAGCCCGTGGATGCACCGCCGGTGTTGATTGCCGGTGCTGAGCTGGGTCTTCGCTGGACGCCGATTTCGCCGGTGGGTTTGCTGGTGCCCGGGGGCAGCGCGGTTTTGTTCAGTTCGCTGATCATGCTGGCGGTGCCAGCGATGGTGGCGGGGGTCAGGCCTGACGAGATCACGGTGGTGACACCGCCGCCGTATCGCAGGCAGGGCGAGTCGGCGAAAGACATCTCGCCGATCACGCTGGCGGTGGCGCACATGCTGGGGCTGAGCAAGGTGTACCGCATCGGCGGGCCGCCGGCGGTCGCGGCGCTGGCGTACGGGACGCAGACGATCTCGCCGGTGAACTTCATTGCCGGGCCCGGCCACCCGGTCGTGCAGGCGGCCAAGCTCCGCGTCAACGGCGTGGTGGGGATCGACGCGTTTTATGGAGCGTCTGAAATCGTCACCGTGGCTGATGACTCATGTGATATTCCGGGTGTCGCGGCGGACCTGATCGCTCAGGCGGAGCACGACCCGGGCAAGTGTTTTTTGATTGCATGGGACCGTACGGTGATCGACCGGATCACGGCAGAGATCACGCAGCAACTGCCCGATCGTAAGCGTCGCGCCGCGATCGAGACATCGTTCAGGGATGCGTCTTTCGCGGTTCTGGTCAAGGATGAAGACGACGCCGCGGTATGGGTGGATCGCTTTGCGGCTGAGCACGTGAATCTCGCAGTGGCCGATCCGCAGGCGTTTTTGAAGAAGATCCGGCATGGTGGCGAGGTCTTTTTAGGCAATACGCCGGTGGCGGCGGGGGACTACTACGCTGGCCCGAGCCACACGCTGCCGACGGACACGACCGGCCGGTTTGCCAGCGGCGTGAGCTGCTACACATTCATGAAGCGCACGGGCACGGTGGCGTACCCCAACGGGATGTCAAGGCGCGTGATCGAGGATATCGCAGCGATGGCGGAGGCCGAGGGATTGGACGGCCACGCCGCGAGTGTGCGGAGACGAGAGTCTTAAAGCCGCGAGCGGCTTAGCGCCGGTACCTTCGCATCGTCTCGATGATCTTCGCGTGCACATCCAGCGGCCTGGCGAGCATGAGCCAGAACGCTTCGTGGAAGGCGGTACCTGCGGTGGCAAAGCCGATGGACCCGAGCCAGAAGAAGCGCTGGATCAGCGGGAGGATCAGGTCGGTCTGCTGGATCTTCTGCAAGGGGCACTGAAAGACCTGGACGTTGAGCACGCCCTTGATGCGGATGATGCGCTGGTCGGTGAGCACGTAGACGTGGCTAAGCCAGTCGAGCAGTTGCCAGAACAGGCGCGTGCCGATGATCGCGAGGGTGGCGATGATCAGGTCGTGGCGTTCGATGCCGACGTCGATGCCTTTGCGCTTCAGGAGTACGACCAACGCGGCGCAGAGCAGGATGACGGCGAAGAATCGCATCGGCACGAGCACGATGAACCACGGGCTTGGCTTAAGCAGGAGGATGATGATCTCGCCGGGCTGCAGGAGTTGAGCGGGCAGCATCGCGGCGGCGCGGGCGAT
>JBGSTE010000593.1:0-6161 GCA_041736655.1 Phycisphaeraceae bacterium
GTCGGCGGCACCCTTACGGGGCTGGTCAGCGAGCCCAAGCCAGCCGACCGCCTTGCCGTTGAAGGCCACAAACAGCAGGCTCAGGCCTTCGGTGTCGCCGGTGTCGAGCACCGAGACATCGACGCCGCTGTCGGTCAGGAACGATTCTCGGCCGACGATCACGACGCCGCCGTCTTCAAGCGTCGCCTTGACGCCCCGGCCGGAGACTTCTTCAAAGTGCTGCGTCGGTGTGGGCTGGAGCTTAGCGCGTTAGGCAACATCGATCACCGCGCGGGCGACGGGGTGGCGTGAGTTCATTTCGGCAGAGACGCAAAGGCGCAGGAGTTCGGCTCCGTCGATGCCGTCGACGGGTTTCATGCGGGTGACGCTGAGGTTGCCGGTGGTCAGCGTGCCGGTCTTGTCAAAGACGATGGCGGTGACGCGTCGCATGACTTCGAGGTCGGTGACGGACTTGACCAGCACGCCGAGCCTCGCGGACGCGGAAAGGGCGGCGACGATGGCGGTGGGACTGCAGAGGATCAGCGCGCAGGGGCAGGCGATCAAGAGCAGCGAGATCGAGTTGCGCAGCTCGCCGGTGAAGACGAAGATGATGAATGCGAGGATGATGACCACCGGCGTGTAGTACGCGGCGTACTTGGACAGTTCGCGGACCACGGCGGGCTTACTCTGCGCCGCCTGGAGGATGAGCGACTGCACCTTGCCGAGGGTCGAGTCTTCGCCGGCGCGGGTGATTTCGATGACCAGTCGGCCGGTCTCGTTGATCGTGCCGGCGAAGGCCTCGTCGCCCGGCGATTTTTCGACGGGCACCGACTCGCCGGTGATGTTGGCCTGGTCGACGGTGGAGGAGCCTTCGACGACTCGGCCGTCGCCGGGGATGTTGTCGCCGGGCAGGACGAGCACGCGGTCGCCGGGCTTAAGCTGCGACGCGGCGATTTCCTTCTGACCCTCGCTCGTGAGAATGACGGCGCGGGTCGGCGTGATGCGGATGAGCGACTCGATGGTCTTGAGCGCCCCGGCAGCGGTGCGGTGCTCGATCAGAGAGGCGATGAGCATGAAGAAGGCAACGACGGCGCACTCGACGTACATGCCTGCAGCGAACGAGGCAATGATGGCGATGGCGACCAGTTCTTCCATGTGCGAGCTGCCCGCGACATGTCCGTGTTCGTGGTCGCTGCCGTGAGCGTGCGCGTGGCCCGGGCCGTGGTCATGCGAACACCTGCCGGTGATCAGGCCCTTGGCGGCGCCCCAGACGATCGGCCCGCCGAGCAGGATCGACGCGACCATCGCGAGTATGGCCGACTGCACGGGGACTTGCAGGGTCTCTGTTCCGGTGTGGCCGTCAACGCCCGGCACCCAGGGGTAGATGAGCATCGAGATGAACGACGCGATCAGGACGGTCACACCCAGCAGCACGGCGATGATCTGGAGGTCGAGCTTTTGCTGCTCGTGCTCGCCTTCGTGGGAGTGGGCAATGGCTGCCACGCCGCCGACGTCACAGCACGCTGCCCCGTGGGCGTGCGTGTGGTCGTGGGAGTGCGCGTGATCGTGCTCGTGCGGATGGGCGCTGGACATGGTGAACTCCGTCGGGCCAGGTGGACCGGGAATTGTAGCACGTCCGGGCGGGGCGTCAGGTTCGCAATTTGCTTGAATGGATGCCTGCCCCCGTGCACTTAGGCCGGTCGGCGGCCAAAAAGCCTCACGCGCCAGGCGCGCTTGGCGTATCGGGCTGAGTCCGAGACGTTGCCGGCGATGGCCAGGTCCAGTTGCTTACGCCGAAGCCGGGCCAGGACACGCTGAACACGTGCGTCGTTTTGAGTCTGAGCAGGGGGTGTGAGGGTAGTCATGGCAATTTCTCTACGATTCGTGAAGCCCAGCCCCGGCCAGGCCCATAAGGTGCTAACGCTCGGCCCAGCGGTTTTATGCCGGGCCAGGAAAGTTAAGACGATTCTGACATCGTTTTGTTTCCACGAGTTGAAAAAGCCGTGTTGCTTTTTGGCAATTCAGAAGATCTGGAGCTTTTGATGCCGCGCCTTGGCCTGGAACTGGCCCTGAATCTTTGACCGTTTTCCGCTGACCCTGCCTATTGCCCCCGACGCTAAGCTATCCCCGTGGCCACCCACCGCCTGATCTCCGCCGACGCCGCGTCCCCGCAGGACGAACAGCTCAACTTCGCCCTGCGCCCCCAGCGCCTGAGCGAATACGTCGGCCAACCCGCCCTGACCGAAAAACTCGCCATCACCCTCGAAGCCTCTCGCCAGCGCGGCGATGCCATGGAACACGTCCTCCTTCACGGCCCGCCGGGACTGGGCAAAACCACCCTCGCCCACATCATCGCCAACGAGATGGGCACCCACCTCACCGTCACCGCCGGCCCGGCGCTGACCAAGCCCGGCGACCTCGTGGGCATCCTCACCAAGCTCCAGCCCCGCGATGTCCTCTTCATCGACGAAGTCCACCGACTGCCGATTGCCCTCGAAGAGTACCTCTACTCCGCGATGGAAGACTTCAAGATCGATGTGCAGATCGACAGCGGCATGCACGCGAAAACCATCACGCTGCCCCTGCAACCCTTCACCCTCATCGGCGCTACCACCCGGGCGGGCCTCATCTCCGGACCGATGCGCTCACGCTTTGGCCTAAGCCACAACCTCGAGTTCTACAGCAACGCAGACCTCTTAAAAATCCTCGTCCGAAGTGCCGGCCTGTTGCAGATGATCAGCAAAAAGAAGCCGGGCGATGAGTGCAGCGAATCCCCGGATCAATCCGCCCTAAGCACCATCGCCTCCCGTGCAAGAGGCACGCCCCGCATCGCCAACCGCCTGCTCCGCCGGGTGCGAGACTTCTCGCAGGTGCGTCACAACAACGCGCTGACGCCGAAGGTCGTTGACGAAGCGCTCAAGCTCGAAGGCGTCGATGCGCTGGGCCTGGACGAGCTGGACCGCAAGTACCTCAAGTGCATCGCCGAGGTGTACGAGGGCGGGCCGGTCGGTTTGGAAGCCGTGGCCGCAACGCTGGGTGATGATGCGGGCACCCTGGAGCAGGCCGTCGAGCCGTACCTCCTGCAGATCGGCTTTTTAGCGCGGACGCGCAAGGGCCGGCAACTCACCCGTGCCGGTGCCGAACACCTGGGCCTGAAGATCAAGGTGCAGCCAGTCCCCGACCCGCTCTTTGAGTAGCGTCAAGAAGACCCAGGGCGGATCAATTTAAAACTGATCCGGGACCACAAACCGCTTGCGATGGTGGTCGAAGAGGAGCTTGTCTCGGTTGGACGCAAACCATACCAAGATCTCTTTGTTGGATCCGCGAAAGTCGATGCAGCGGTTGACGCGTAACCGGTCATTGTCAATCCCGTTCCTGGTCGTTTCAATTCCGTCTAATTGGTCAATTAGCATCGCGAGTGCTTCGATCTCGCCAGTTTGTGCAGCATAGAAACTGAACGCGATCGATGCCTCTCTGGGTAGATTGGCAAAAGAACCTGATTCCTGCTTCATGTTTTCCCATGCGACTCGGATCGTTTGGCTGAGGTCGTAATCGGGCAGGGTTTCGAGCAGGGCGATAAACGTGGCGATGTGCGGAGATTCAATCGCGATTTCATGCAGTTTGCGGTAGTGCTCGGGCTGGGCGACCTCGGTGAACGCCTGAAACCATGCTGGAGACGTCTTCGCATCCGCATCGTTTAGCCGCTCAAGGATCGTGCCCTTGGCGAGTTTGAACCAGCCGTTCTGAGCGACGAACCAGATGTTGTTTGGCCGTTGCTGCAGATGTGCAATGACGCTCTCTCGGTAAGTTTCAGGATCGATTTGGCTAAGCAGGTAATTCGCGTAGTAGCCCAGTTGGCTTTCATTGATGATTTCTGTCGCCAGCAGATCGAGATGCTCAATCGGGACGGCCTTTAGTTTGGTCACTTCGCCGTAGTTTGAAGTGTCCCAACAACGCTGTGCGCTGAGTTCGCGCAACTGAGCCAGGTACTTCTCGCACTGCTCGCGGGTCGGCTTATCAGGCAGCGTGACCGCATCGATCGCCTGTTCTATTGCGGCCCTCTCGCGCTGGGCCTCCTCGCTGGTCTGGGCGAAGGCTGGCATAACAGCACACAGGGCGATTAAGGCGACAGGGATGATGCGTCCTGGCATGGTTTTACTCGATGTAAATGCAATTAGTATCGCGGCGATACTAATGGACTCAATACGCGGACCGGACTCTTCGGGTTCGCTCCGGCGTCATACCGGTTAAGAAAACGGGTTAAGTGTCGGGAGCCTTTTTGTTTGATGTCTTCCCCAACGGCACCAGCCCCGCGACCAGCACCACCAGCAGCAGCACCAGGCCGAAGGTCAGGTCGATCCCGCGGAGCCAGACCGGCTGGGCCAGCATCAGCATCAGCCAGCCGGCCAGCAGCGCGTAGCGCACCGTGACCAGGCGCGAGAGGATCGGCGGCAGGGCGGCCCGGCCTTGCTCGATCTCCTCGCGCTGCGGGCTGAGGATCGCCTCGGCCGCGAACAACATCACCGCCAGGATCAGCATCGCCGTGGCCATGCCCAGCAGCTTGTCCAGGTGCGTCTCGCGATACAGCGCAACTTCGCTGGAGGCGGCGACGAGGTTCTGCTCCAGCCTGTCCTGCTCCTGGGCAAAGCGATTATTCAGTTGCATCAACTGCTCATCGCGGGCGATCGCGGTCGAGTCGTCTTCGCCGCCGACGATCTGGTACTTGGCGATGATCTGATCGATCAGCGCCTGTCGCGTGTCGGCATCGGAGACAAACTGCGTCAGCGCATCGCGAGCCTGATCCATGTGCGTCGTGTCGCCGCTACCGACAAACAGCGTGTCGTAGTACTCCGCGGACAGGCGACCAAGCACCGCAGGCCCGAGCAAGACGCCCAGCACGACGCCGGCCACGAGCATGTACAAGTGACGCTGGTCCGGCAGTGGCCAGAGAATCAGGCGGGATGAATCGGATGCGCTGGAGATCAGTCGGCCCTCCTGTCAGGCGGCCCCTGACCGAATCATACCCGACTTGGCCGACTTTTCCCGGTTCGACGCGATTTAGCTGACCTGCTGGGCTTGGTTGTGCCGGCGGACGCGCTCGAGCACGCGGACGAGGATGCTTACCGTTTCATCGATGGAGGCCTGCAACTGTTCAGAGTCGCACGGGTCACCGCCGGTGGTCGCGAACACCTGTTCCTGCAGCATCGAACGGATCAGCGGCCCGAGCACCTCTACCGGCTGCTGGGTGTTCTGATACACGATCCGGAGCAGCTTGGGCAACACCCACGATGCCGGGCTCAGTTGCAGCCGGCTCAGGCTGCAGCCACCGGGCAGTTGAGCGCGGCGTTGCACTTCGTCTTCGATCCACTGTCTTGCGGTTTGTTCATAGGCAACTGACATGGTGCACCTCCCTGTTTGGGGCGTTTGCGAGTCCCGTCATCCTGCCCGACCCCTTTTCGATTGCGACCGACGAACGCGGTGTCGTGAAGTCAATCGTGAAAAACGATCTGACTCTGACAACGGAAGAACGTCTCTACCCCTGAGCGTAATGCTTGCGCTCTTAAAAAACAAGACAAATATGCACACCTTGGCGCAGATGATTATTGATCGCAGGTCGAGCGGGCTTTGAGCATCAGGGCGTGAGGAAGATGTCCGGCTCGCGGTCGTTGTCGGCAGGGCGCTGCAACAGCCAGATATTGTCTTCACCATCAGAGCCGGCACGCAGGACGGCGGGTCGGACTTTCCACTGCACCGAGCCGTCGCTGATCAGGACGTTCTGCCCGACGCCGTCGTGGTTTTTGCTGCGTGTGATGCCGGGGATGGCGGTATCGCGGACCAGGCCGTTGGCGGTCAAACGATAGAGCGGGTTGGTGTCGGCGAAGATCGGCCGAGGCTGGAGGAAGACGCGCAGGGGTCCGCCGGCGACGGGGTTCTGGCCGTTGTAGTAGGCGGTCAGCGAGGTGGGGTCTTCCGCGCCGGGGCAGACGCGGTGTTCGGGGCCGATGTCTCTTCGGCCGTCCATGAGGAGAAAGAGGTTGACGCTGTAGGCCGGGACGCGCGAGCCATCGACTTGTTTACTGGCAAAGCCCGAGAGGTGGTTGAAGATGCCCGGCGAATCGGGCGTTGGGTTTGCAGATGTGCCGGGCAGGGAGTCGTTGTTATCGCTGGCAAACTGTTGCAGG
>JBGSTE010000634.1:0-6727 GCA_041736655.1 Phycisphaeraceae bacterium
GTCACGATCGGCCGCGGCGCAGTCATCGGCGCAGGCGCAGTCGTCACGCGCGATATCCCCGCGATGGCGATCGCCGCCGGTGTGCCCGCCCGGGTCATCGGCTACCGCGATCCGTCTAGCGCCCTCGCAAAGGAGGCCGCGTGATGCGTTGGCTTACTCGTCGCCATCAACACGTCAGGCCGCTGCGCAGCTACGCCCAGTGCGGCGAAGACATCATCGCGCACACGATCCTTTGCAAGCAGCTCCGCATCACCAAGCCCACCTACGTCGACATCGGCGCACACGACCCGGTCCGCCTGAGCAACACCTACCTGCTGTACACGCTTGGCAGCCGTGGCCTACTCATCGAGCCGGACCCCGACGGCGTGCGTCGACTGCGCCGCAAGCGTCGGCATGATGCCATCCTGCCCGCAGGCATCAGCGTCGATGGCTCGCGCTTAGCCGAGTTCTACCGCCTCAATCAGCCGACGCTCAACACGTTTTCGCTTGCAGACGCACAAGACGCGTGCAGCCAGGGGCCCTACTGCATCATCCAGCGCATCAGCGTGCCGGTGCTGCCGATCGACGAAGCGATCGATCAGCACCTGGGCCAGCGGCCGAACTTCGTATCGATCGACGCCGAGGGCATGGACCTGTCGATCCTCCGCAGCTACGACTTTGATCGGCACCGGCCGGAGCTGATCTGCATCGAGTCGGCCCAGTTCTGCGAAAGTAACCTCGGCGCGCCACGTAGCGAGGTGTTCGACCTGCTCGAACAACTCGGCTACTTCCTCTACGCCAGCACCTACATCAACGGCCTCTTCGTCAGTAGGCAGGCCTGGCGCGATCGCGTCGGCGAGCCCCCGGCACAAACCCTGCGACCGCAGTCGGCACAGCACGCGCAGACGAAGTGCATCGCAACCGAAACAACCCAGACCCGCGCCGCCTGATTCAGACAGACAACGATCATGAAGCACACGATCGGCACCACCAACGAGCAGACACGACACGACTGGGTCCGCGAGCAGTTGCGCGCGCTGCCCGCCGGGGGACGCCTACTCGATGCCGGTGCGGGCATGCAGCCCTACCGCGATGCGTGCACACACCTGAACTACATCGCGCAGGACTTCGCTCAGTACGACGGCCAAGGCGACGGCAAAGGCGGACAGATCCAACACTGGCATAACCGCGGGCACGATCTGGTCTGCGACATCACTGCGATCCCCGCGACCGATGCGAGCTTTGACGCGGTGCTCTGTACCGAAGTCATCGAGCACGTGCCCGACCCGATCGCGGCGCTGCGCGAGCTCGTACGACTGCTTAAGCCCGGAGGCCGACTGATCCTCACCGCGCCGTTTGTGAGTAACACGCACTTCTCGCCCTACCACTTCTGCACCGGCTTTAACCGGTATTTTTACGAGAAACACCTGGCCGCGATGGGCATGAGCATCACGACCATCGACGCGAACGGCAGCTACTTCGCCTCGGTCGCGCAGGAGGTGCGTCGTCTGCCGCAGATGGCAACCAAGTACTGCGGCGGCAAGCCCGGCTGGATCACGCGATTGGCCTGTCGACTACTCGTGCGTGGCCTTGCGAAACTGCAGGCGCGTGACAGCGGCTCGCAGGAGTACCTGGCCTTCGGGCTGCACGTTATCGCCGAGAAGAAAGCCCACTGCGCCGCCGCCGCGGCATGATCGATCGGACCCCCATGCGCATCCTCTACGTCGCACAACAATACGACTACGGCCAGAAGTCGCGCGGGCTGAGCTTCGAGCACTTCAACTTCTACCTGTCACTCTGCGCGATGGGCATGCAGGTCACGTACTTCGACTACCCGACGATCGTCGACGACATCGGCCGATCCGCCGCGAATCGCCGGCTTGAGCAGATCGTCCGTGCGGACAAGCCCGACATCCTCTTCGGTGTCGTCCGTCGTGACCTGATCGACAAGCGCGTCATCCGCCGCATCTCCGAAAAAACCGACACCGTTACGATCAACTGGTTCTGCGACGACCACTGGCAATTCGACAGCCACGCGCGCAAGTGGACGCCGTGCTTTAACCATGTCGTCACCACCTCGCAGACCGCGCTATTGCAATACCAACGGCTTAGCCTGACGAACGTCATCAAGAGCCAGTGGGCGGCCAACCACCATCTCTACAATCCCACGCCGGGCCAGCCACAGCACGATGTCACCTTCGTGGGCCAACCCTACGGCATCCGCCAGCAGGCCATCGACACGCTCAGCCGCGCAGGCGTGAATGTGCAGGCCTGGGGCAGCGGCTGGCCGGCGGGCAAACTCGATCAGTCGCAGATGATCCGCGTCTTCGGTTCAAGCCGGATCAATCTGAATTTTGCAGACGCTTCGAGCTCCAGTCGCACAACGCTTGAGACATTCGCCTCTTCCTACGCGATCCAGGCGCTGCGTCACAAGCGCGTGCTGTGGCGGGTGTGGGACGCGGCACAGCGCGCCGCGGTCTGGAGTAAAGCCAAGGCCGACGAATCGTTGCCGATGCCGCGACAGATCAAGGGCCGGGTGTTCGAGGTGCCCGCTTGCGGTGGTTTCCTGCTGACTCAGCTGGCCGAAGACCTGTCGGCCTATCTCACGCCGGGCAAGGACTGCGCGACGTTCAGCAGCGTCGATGAACTGGTCGATCAGGTGCGTTACTACCTCAAGCACGAAGCGGAGCGCCGCACCATTGCACAGCACGGCTACCAACGGACGCTGGCTCAGCACACCTACACCCAGCGTTTTGCCTCGATTTTTCAACAGGCTGGCCTGACGCTTGATGACCCCGGCCAGCGGCTTGCCGCGTAAGGAGACCGACCATGCCCCCACGCATCACCTGGCTCTTGCCGGTTCGTAACGCTGAGCAGACGCTCGAAGCGACCCTGATCTCCATCGCCGAGCAGGACTACGCCGCGTCCGCGCATACGCTCTATGTCTGGGATGACGGCTCGAACGACGGCACGGCGGACCTGCTGCGGAAGTGGATCGGCCGAGAGATCCAGGGCCGGGTGATCGGCAACACGCGCATGGGCATCGGTCGCGCGCTGGCACAACTGGTGGTCAGCGCGCAGACGGAGTTGCTTGCGCGCATTGATGCCGACGACCAGGCCGAGCCCGACCGCCTGAGCCGACAGGTGGAGTTTCTCTGCGATCACCGCAAAGTCGGCGTGCTGGGCACGCAGATGCGTCGGCTCGGCAGCCGTGAAATCCTGACGAATCATCCCAGCGGTGATGCGGAGCTACGCTGGGCCCTGCGATTTACCAACCCGGTGAGCCACCCGACGGTGATGCTGCGGCGCTCGGCCGTGCTCGAGGCGGGCAACTACCGCGAACTCACAGGCGGGCCGGAAGACTACGACCTGTGGGTCCGCATGGCCTTGATCGTTCGCTTTGCGACACTCGATCAGCCGCTCTTGCAATACCGCGTGCACGAGAAGGCGACGACCGCGGGTTGGGACGCCGAGCACGGCGAGCGCTTCTACCGCACGCGTGATGCGCTGATTGATCGGCTGCTGCCGGGCACCGACCCCAACGCCGCGCGTCAACTGGTCAATCTCGTGCGCCACCCCGATGATCTGAACGTCAGCGCCGACGACCTGATGCGCTTCCGCCACGCCGCGATGCTCGCCGCCAAGGCCTGCCGATACCCGGCCACGTACTACACCTCGACCAAGCTTTTCAAGCAGCAGTACGACAACCTCAAGACCCGCCGACTCAAGGGCACACCGCTGATCCGCCCGGTCTGGCCACTGCTCAAGCGCGCAAGCAGGCTGATCCACAAAGCCCCGACACTCACCCCTTCGAACGACAACGCCGCAGCATGATGCCCTACCGCCTCCAACGTGTCTTGGCCGATGCCCGCGGACACCTCGCGGTGCTGCGCGGTATGGCCCACCTGGACGCCAACGACCCGTCGTCGACCGTCCTGCTCGCAGGCTCGGGCCGCAGCGGCACCACCTGGCTGGGCCAGATCATCAACCACGGCAACGTGTACCGCGATATCTTCGAGCCCTTCCACCCGCAGCGTGTCGCGCTCGTGCGTCACTGGCCGGTGATGCGATATCTCCCGACCGATGCATCGGCAGAACACGAGGGCTCGGTCATCAAGCGACTACTGGCCGGCCATGTACGATCGGCGTGGACCGATGCCTACAACCGTAAAACCTTCGTCAGCCAGCGCCTGATCAAAGACATCCGCGCCAACCTGCTGCTGGGATGGATCGCTCACAACTGCCCGGATGTCAAGCTCCTGCTGGCCATGCGACACCCGTGCGCGGTTGCGCACTCACGGCTGAAACTCAAGTGGGACACACACCTGAGCGAGCTACTCGCCCAGCCGATGCTGATGCGCGACCACCTCGAAGCGCACCGCCCGACGATCGAGCGCATCCAGCGTGAAGGCGATGCCTGGCAGCGACACCTGACCATGTGGTGCATCGAGAATCTTGTGCCGCTGCGTCAGCTCCGCGCGGGCCAGGCGCACGTGATGCAGTACGAGCGTTACTGCGACAACTTTGTGGGCGAGGTCGATGCGCTCTTTGGCTTCCTTGGCCGGGAAGTGCCCGCGGGAATCGACCATGCCCGGCGACGCCAGTCCGCGCACTACCGCCGGGACTCGGCCATCCTGCGCGGGGTCAGCCTCATCGACGACTGGCAGAGCCGGGTCAGCACGCTTCAGATCGACCAGGCGCTGGCGCTGCTGGACGCCTTCGGACTAGACCACCTCTACAACGAGCGGACGATGCCACGCTGTCACCGCGACAAGGTCTTCATCGAAACATCGGACGCTCGCCTTTCATCTGCCGGGCTCAAGGCCTCACAACGGGAAGCCGCATGACACCACGCATCACGATCCTCAATCGCCTGTTCTACCCCCAGCGCTTCGGCGGGCTCGAGCGCGTCCTCTGGCAGTACGCCAACGCGCTGGCCGATGCGGGCGTACACGTGCATGTGGTCACCGAGTCGTGCGAACACTCGCCGGCAACCGAAATACTCCGCGACGGCTTGACCGTTCAGCGACACGTACCGGTTCAGTTCGGCCGGCTCTGGCGCGTCGGCGAACTCGTGCAGGTCCGCTGGTGGCGACAAGCTCTCGAAGCCGCCCCGCCCAGCGACATCTACTGGGCCAATGAGCCGACGGCCGCGGTCGCCGCGATCCGAATGGGTCTGTCATCACAACTGCTTTATCGCCCGGTGTTCTGCTACGACGGGCTCACACGTGTGGCCCGCGCGATCCCCGAGATGGCAGCCCTCGCTCGCACAATCATCGCCCGTCGGCTGGACCGCTACGCCTACCGCCACGCGAACCTCGTCATCCAGGAATCGCACAACCTCCGACAACAGCACGAGCACTACTACGGCCGACGACCCAACACGCTCGTCATCCCCAACCCCGCCTCGATGAGTAACGCAACCCCGCCGCAGCGTGAGCGCTTGGGCCTCGCGCCGCATCACTTTGTCATCGGCTTCGTCGGCAGGCCCGGCGACCCATGCAAGGACCTGCCCTTCCTCATCGACGCGCTCAAGCGACAAACGATGCCCGACCACACGCGCCTGCTCATCGTCGGCGGCGGCGCAGGACTCGACCAGGCCCAGCAGTGGATCGCACAGGCCGGCCTCGCTTCGAAGACGATCTGGACCGGCGACCTGCATGACCCCGCGCCCGCCTACGCCGCGATGAATGCGCTTGTCCTGCCCTCACGCTTTGAAACCTTCGGCAACGTCATCGTCGAGGCCCACGCCCACGGCCTGCCCACCCTCGCTCGCGCCGCCGACTTCACCGGCAACCCGCCGGTCTTTACCGCCAGCGATGAACTGATCGACAACGGCGTCACCGGCTTTGTCGTCGACCCGCACGACCCCAGCGAGCTCGGTGCCAAGCTGCTGCTACTGGCTAGTAACCCCGCCTTCGCGGCGCAGATGGGACGAACCGCCAGGGTCCGCGCCGCCAGTTACACCTGGCCCGATGCGGTGGACCGCTACCTGCAAGCGCTGGGACTTGACACGCCCGCGCAGATGCCAGCACGGATCGCAGCGTGATTATCGGCGGTGTTAATTTGTAACGATTATTCCTTCTGGGCACTTCATCCGCTCCTTGATTAGGCCGAAAAATCGACTGCCGTCGCTCTGTACGACTCCCGCAGTTGATCGCCGACAAGGACCGTCTGATGTCTAACGATGTAAGCCCCCGCCCGCGTGTCTCGGTCATCATCCCCTGCCTCAACCACGGCCAGTTCGTCGAGCAGGCCATCTGCTCGGCCCTGGACCAGGGCTATGACAACCTCGAAGTCATCGTCCTCGATGGCGGCAGCGAAGACGACAGCGTCGACATCCTCTCGATGTATGACGAAGACCTGACCTACTGGCACAGCGAGTGGGACTCGGGACCGGCCGAGGCGATCAACGCCGGCCTGGTCCGCGCCACCGGCCAGATCATCTGCATCCTCGCGGCCGACGACATCCTCCTGCCCGGCGCCATCGACCAGGCTGTGCAACGCATGACCCGCGAAGACAAGCCCAAGTGGCTCGTCGGCGCAGCCCACAAGATCGGCCCGCTCGACGAATCGCTCGGCAGCCTCACGCCCAGCGAACCCGCATCCCTCGCCTCTTTCCTCATGCACGACACGGGACTCTTGCCCCTGTCAACCAGCTTCTTCAAGCGAGAACTCTTTGAAGACCTGCGTGGCCTGCAGACGGACCTGCAATACGCCTGGGGCTTTGAGATCGCGGCCAGACTGA
>JBGSTE010000637.1:0-1324 GCA_041736655.1 Phycisphaeraceae bacterium
GCTCCTGCACCGTAAGGGCGTCGAGTCGCAGATCGGGCTGATCGGCGCGCGCGAGGTGCCGCTACCCTCCGGCGGGGCGCTGGTGATCGACCAGACCGAGGCGCTGGTGGCGATCGACGTTAACTCGGGCAAGAGCCGCGGCGCCCGCGATGCCGAGACCAACGCGCTGAACACGAACCTCGAAGCGGTCGACGAGATCTGCCGACAGCTCCGCCTGCGTGACCTGGGCGGGATCATCGTCAACGACCTGATCGACATGCGACCGGCCGGCAACCGCCGAAAGGTCGAAACGCGTATGCGTGACAACCTCAAGAAAGACCGCGCCAAGACGCGCATCGGCACGGTCAGCTCGTTTGGCCTGCTGGAGATGACGCGGCAGCGGATGCGGGCCTCGCAGAGTAAGTCGATCCACGCCGAGTGCCGGCACTGCGCCGGGCTGGGCTACACCCAGAGCGCCGAGTCGGTCGTGCTCAACGTCATGCGACGCCTGGCGCTGGTCATGCAGCGTGACGACGTAGCGCGCGTCGAGCTGACCATCAGCCCCGACGTCGCGTTTCAACTGCTTAACCGCAAGCGAAACGAGCTGACGCACCTGGAAGAGCGCCACGGCAAGCCCGTGCTCGTCCGCGTCGGCGGCGGCCGGCTGGACTACATCGCCATCGACGCCTTCGACAGCCGAAACCAGCCGATGGCCACCGAAGAGGAAGACACGCTCAAGGCCCTGCGGCCGCAATCGAAAACCACCTACCGCCAGCTCGACGACCCGGACCTGCCCGAGACGGTCGCGACGGTCGTGGCGGAGGCCGACGAAGATGAAGTTGATGGTGAAGGTGAAGAAGCCCGGCGTGTGATAAGCGATGACGAAGCGGACGCGGTTGTGTCGGATGACGATGAAGACCCGTCCGACTCGGCAGAGTCGGGCGACGAGGAAGGCCGATTCAAGAAGAAGCGTCGCCGTCGACGCCGACGTAAGGGCAAAGGCTCGGATCAGGATGGCCTGCCTGCGCAGCGGGGCGTCCATCAACCGGGCCAAGCCGATTCGCAGTCGGACGAGGAGTCGGACGATTCGTTCGCTGGCTCAAACGATGATGCGTCTGACGCCGATGCAGACGTAGACGCGCAGGACACGGGCGACGGCGATTCGTTTGCGGATGATGGCGAATCGGGGTCGCAGACGGGCGAGCCCTCGCGGAAGAAGCGTCGTCGGCGACGTCGCGGCGGTCGTGGCCGCAAGCGCACCGGCGAGCAGTCGGGCGAGCCCAACCAGACCGGTGAACACGCTGCGTCGCAAGTCGATGGCACCTCGGCCCAAGCCGATGAAGAC
>JBGSTE010000691.1:0-6403 GCA_041736655.1 Phycisphaeraceae bacterium
GGCTGGACCCCCCCCCTCCCGCTTTTTTTCGTGTCACTCGCTTACGCTTCATGCTCTGAATGCTGGCAGTAGCGGCGCAGTTGCGATGTGTCGCGGCTCTGGCAGATTTGCCGCAGGGTCGGAGAAAATGCCCAGGGTTCGTCGGTTTGCAGGTTTGCCAGGTCAAGCTTGTCGACGACGGCCAACTGAAGGCGATCAAGACCCAGGTTGAGCTTCGCGCTGATGAGTAGCGGCGTATCGGCGCTTTGGCCGGTGAACTCGCCTGACGCTGTTGATGCCGAGTCGACCTTGTTGACCACCCACAGGTCCGGCCGGCGCGGCAGCGACGCCGCCTCGGGCCAGGGCTGATCGCTGCTTCGCATCGCGATCAGACAGTGGGCCTGTTCGATCTGCTGTCGGGCCAGCGCGATGGCTCGCTGTTCAACGGCGTCATCAGACAATCGCAGGCCCGGGGTGTCCAACCAGTGGACGGCGACGGACTGATGTGCGATGTGCGATGTGTGATGTGCGATGTGCGAGGGTTGATCTGCGATTTCGCTTTCGATTCCGACATCGAACATCGCATGTCGCACATGCAGCTCCACCAGCGCCCCGACCCAATCGCGGGTCGTGCCCGGCAGGTCGGCGACGAGGCTCACAGCCCGGCCAAGTAACGCGTTGGTGAGCGTGGACTTGCCGACGTTGGGCGGGCCTGCGACAACCACCGTCGGCGCGGTAATCAGCCGATCGAGGATGCGCGAGCGGGTGAGGATGGCGTCGAAGGTGACAGAGGTCAGGTCAACCTGCTGAAGCAGGCCTCGCCATAATTCGGGCTGGTTGGCGAGCAGGTCGATCGCGGCGGGGCTTAGCGCGCGGGCGATGGCGTCGAGCATGTCCGCTTCGATGGGCGAGTTGGCCTCGGGGTAAAGCGCTCGCGGATCGGGGGCCGAGTCGTAGTGACAGCCCAGTTGCTGCGTGAGGTGTTCGATGAGTTTCTGAACCACGCGCAAGCCGCCGTGGGGCATGAGCTGCGCGGCCTGGTGGTTGAGCAATACCACCAGGCCTTCATCGATGTCGGCCATTGAACAGAGCATCGCGCGTCGATCAGGCCAGTGCGTTTGGCCGGTGAGCTTCGAGAGCACCTCGATGACGCCGTGGCCATGCAATTGCAGGATGGCGACCGCCCCGGGCGTGCCGGCGGTAGCGAGTAAGACGCGGGTCACAGGCGATCTCCGTGCTCAGTGCCCAGGCGTGGCGGGGTCGGCTGCATGGGTTTGCCGGTGGGGAAATTGAAGATGAGTAGGCCCACCAGCAGCGGCGCGGCGGCAAAGGTCGGAGCCGGGAAGCCGGTGACGATGCTGATAAGCATCAGGCTCGCGGCCGCGAGAGCGACCGCGGCGAACAACAGCGTGTTGCCCTTGAGGTAGCCGGCGGGTGTGACGGCTTCGCCCCGCCAATTGGCTTTGTACATCTGGTTACGGGTGAAGAGGCCCAGCAATAGCAAACCGCCGGCGATCAGTGCGCTAAGGAGCATGGCATTTGATGCTGAACTACCGGGCTGCTGCGTCAGCCAGTCGCTGCCGGTGATGGGCAGGACGATGAAGGGCAAGGGGCTGGTGATTAGGAGCGTGAGAAGCCAGCGCAGGCGTGTTGAGCGGAGCGCGGTCGATGGGTCGTGGATCAACGCGTGGTCAGGCATGGCCAGCGTGCTCAGCCGGTGATCTCGTCCTGCTCGAGTTGTTTGCGGAGCGTCAGCGCGATGCCGCGCAGGCCCAGGTCGGGGATGACGCGGTTGACAAACTCGTCGTCGCGGAAGAGGACCTGGGCATCGCCGCCGGTGGCGATGACGGCCGGGTAGCTGCCGGCGTGCTCGGCGTAGGCCTCGACGACCGAGCGGACAATGCCACGCATGCCCAGAAAAACGCCCGAGAGCATGGCCTGCGTCGTGTTGTGGCCGATCAATTCGTCAGGCTTCTGGAACTCGACTTCCGGGAGTAGCGCCGTGCGTTGATGCAGGGAATCGAGCATGAGTTGAGCGCCGGGGACGATCGCCCCGCCGTGGAACGTGCCCGCGCCGTCGACGTAGTCGATGGTCATGGCTGTGCCCGCGTCGATGACCACGCAGGCCTGGCCGAGCTTGTCGAACGCGGCGGCGGCGTTGAGCAGGCGGTCTTCGCCGACGATCGCCTCGGGGTCCAGTTGTCGGCCAATCGGGATCGGCATGTCCTTCTCCACACGCAGGACCTCGCGTTTAAGCTGCTTTTTCAGTTGCGCGAACACCGCGTCGCCCACCTCGGGGTTGACGCTGGAGATCAGCACGTGCGTATCGTCCAGGCCTAGCAGGGGTTTGTAGGCCTGCTCTATGGCGTCGTCGATGCGGTCCCTGCGGTCGTTGCGGAAGGTGGAGACCTCGCACAATTCGCCTTCGACGAATGTACCGATGCGTGTCCGCGTGTTGCCGACACTGACCGCGAGTAGGTTAAGTGGGGGCATAACATCCCGAGGTTAAGGGTGCAGGCGCGTCAACACAGTGGCGGCGGTCGCCTGACGCACAGAGGATGATAACCCGTCGGGATCGATGGCGTGTGGAGGCACGCATCTCGCGCGGGAGTCGAATCATCTTGAGCTTAATGCGTAGCGAGCACCCCATGCCGTGATGGGGTCGTGATGGCTCGCCCCCCGCGCGTTGCGCGGCGGCTACGCATCGGGCGTATCCACCCACGCCGCCTGCTGGGGCTTGGTCTGCGCGACCAGACGCCAGCAGGCTTCGAGCACCTCGGCAATCCCCGCACCGGTGGCCGAACTCATCGTCAGCACCGGCACGCCCAGCTCCTTGCCAAACAGCTCCACCGCCGCCTGCGCGTCGGTCGCATCGCCGATGAGGTCGGTCTTGGTCAGCACGACGACCTCGGGCTTGTTCGCCAGCACGTCGCTGTACTGCGCCAGTTCATTGCGGATGATGTGGTAGTTGTCGATCGGGCTGGTGTTGTCGGTCGGGTCGACTTCGATCAGGTGCAGCAGGACGCGCGTTCGCTCGACGTGCTTGAGGAAGCGGATACCCAGGCCCGTGCCTTCGTGCGCGCCTTCGATCAGGCCGGGGATGTCGGCGATCACCAGCCGACGCGCGACGCTGGAGGTGCCGGCCAACTCGGCGATGCCAAGCTGCGGTGTGAGCGTGGTGAAGGGATAGTCGGCGATCTTCGGCCTCGCAGCGCTGACGCGCGAGAGGAAAGTACTCTTGCCGGCGTTGGGCTTGCCGAGCAGGCCGACGTCGGCGATGAGCTTGAGCTCCAGGCGAAGGAATTTTTCAATCGTCGGTTCACCGGGCTCAGCCTCGCGCGGGGTCTGGTGAGTCGAGGTTGCAAAGCGTTTGTTGCCGTAGCCGCCGCGACCGCCCTTGGCGATGACCACGCGCATGCCGGGGGTATCGAGGTCGCACAACAACGGGCCGGTCGGCTCTTCACCGGGCTTGGGCGCGCGGACCATCGAGAGCCAGGCGCGTTCCTGGCCGGTCATGAAAAGCTGCTCGAAGAGCGCATCAGGATCGTCCTCGCTCGGCTGCTCGGGTACCTCGGCATGCAAGGGGTTTTCGTAGACCAGCGTACCCACGGGCAGGTGGATCTCCAGGTCCGGCGCGCCCTTGCCGTGCATGCCCTTGGCCATGCCCTGCCCGCCGGGCTTGGCGAACCAGTGGTGTCGGCCGGCGAAGTCCATCAATGTTTCAACGGACGAGTCGGCCACGAGGACGACCGAGCCGCCATCGCCACCGTCGCCGCCGCTGGGCCCGCCCTTGGCGACGAACTTATCGCGGTGGAAGGCGACGCAGCCGTCACCGCCCTTGCCTGAGCGCACCAGAATATTGGCCGAGTCGATGAACATCGGTGCATTGTAGTGCACTGCGCTATCGGAGTACCGCGCCCGCAAATCAGGGGATCAGGACCACCTTGACACAGCCGTCCTGTTTGTCGCGGAACTTCTCATACGCCGCCGGGGCATCTTCGAGTTTTTCTCTGTGCGTGATCACGAAAGACGGATCGATCTCGCCGTTTTGCACCATCTCGAGCAAGGGTGCGAGGTAGCGCTGCATGTGGGTCTGGCCCATCTTGAACTGCAACGCCTTGTTCATGGCCGGGCCCCAGTTCAGGGTCACACTGCTGAAGTAGACGCCGGGGACCGAGACCTTTCCGCCCTTCCTGCAGCAGCGGATGATTTCATTAAGCACGTGCGGCCGGTCGCTGCCCAGGTGCATCGCGGTCTTTGTCCGGTCCATCATGTCCTGCAATGCACCCGCGGCGTGATTCTCTGCCCCGACCGCGTCGATGCAGCAGTCCGGGCCCCGACCGTCGGTCATTTCCTGCAGGGTTTCATACACATCCAGTTCTTCGAAGTTGATCACTTCCGCCTTGCCGTGTGTCTGCGCCATCACCAGACGCTCCTGGACACTATCAATCGCGATGACACGCCCGGCGCCGAGCATCCAGGCGCTCTTGATGGTGAACTGCGCAACCGGCCCGCACCCCCAGACCGCCACCGTTTCGCCCGGCAGGATGTCGCAGTTTTCCGCGGCCATGAAGCCGGTCGGGAAGATGTCTGACAGAAAAAGGACTTGCTCATCAGGCAGCCCGTCCGGGACCTTGATCGGGCCGTTGTCGGCAAAAGGGACCCGCAGATACTCCGCCTGGCCCCCGGCATAACCGCCGAGCAGGTGCGTGTAGCCGAACAGCCCCGAGGGGGTGTGGCCCAGTTGTTCGCGGGCCTTGTCAGCGTTGCGGTTGGTGTTGTCGCAGAGGCTGTACAGCGTCCGGTCGCAGAAAAAACAAGAGCCGCACGCCATCGTGAACGGCACCACCACGCGGTCGCCCTTGGCCAGGTTCTTCACCGCCTTGCCCACCGCGACGACTTCGCCCATCGGCTCGTGGCCGATGATGTCGCCGGCCTCCATCGCCGGTGCCGCCCCCGCCATCAGGTGCAGGTCCGAACCGCAGATCCCCGACGCGGTGATGCGCACAATCACATCACGGTCGTCTTCGAGGATCGGGTCCGGGACGCTATCAACTCGTATATCGTTTCGGCCGTGCCAGGTCACTGCTCTCATCATGGATCTCCTGCTTGAAGTTGCGTCGTTGTTAACAATCAAAATCAAAGACGCAAAATGCTAGGCACACCCACCGGCCGGGGTTTGCCCTGCATGCAGAATCACCGGTACTCAATGCAGTGTTAGAAGCCGAGCAGGGATCAACTGCCGAAGCCCATAACCCTTCAAAAACAAGGATAAGCTGCATGATGGGCGCAAGAAAAAAACCCAAGGCGTATCAGACGCTTGGGTGAAATTCCTAGGAGAGATTCAGCGATTGCACGAAGGGCTGAGGCGTCTTCAGGCGACGTCGCGGATATGGACCTTTCGGCCCTGGAACTCCACGATGCCCGGCGTCAGCGCAAACAGCGTGTCGTCCTTGCCCTTGGCGACGTTGAAGCCCGGGTGGAACTTCGTGCCGCACTGGCGGACGATGATCGAGCCGGCCTTGGCGGTCTGCCCGCCGTAGAGCTTGATGCCGCGGTACTGTGCGTTGGAGTCTCGGCCGTTCTTGGTCGAGCCCTGTCCCTTTTTATGTGCCATGGTTGGCCTCGCGATAGTTTGTAAATGGTGTGCGGGTTCAAGTCGCCCGAGCGACGGGCCGGTCAGCCCGCCGTGGCGAGCCGAGCAGTATAGCAGCAGACACGGGGGTGCGCCAAGTTGGGGGTTCGAAAAACCCGCCAAACCGGGCCGAGGGACTGAGCGGAATTCAGTCCCGGGCGTCATCCATCCGGATGATGCGACAAATTACTTGTAAAACACCACTTGCAGCAAATGCCCCTCGGCTTTACACTTCGTTCATTCAGCGTTGGTACGTCCTGCCAGCCCTGATACCGTGCGTACTACCGGAACCACCGTCGGAACCGCCCGCGTTTGACCCCGACCCGACCCACCGTGCGTGTGATGCGACCTCGTGAAGCAAACTTTCCACACGTAAAAGACCATCCGTAACAGGGAGGCACTGCCTTGCGCATCCGTAACTCCGTTCTCGTCGCCGTCCTCAGCCTCGGCTTGCCGACCGCGCTGACTTCCCTTCCCGCCTTTGCTCAGGCTGCCCAGCCTACCGCCCAGGAGCTGTACAACGCGGGCATGGAGCTTTACAAGGCTGGAAGCCTGCAGGAAGCGCAGACCACCCTGCGTCAGGTCGACCCCCTGCAACTGCCCCGCGATCTTCAGCCGGCGTACTTCAACGCCATGTTCGAGATCGACCAGAAGCTCAACGCCCCCGCGCCCGTGCAGCCGGCCCAGCCCAATGTCACGCAGCCTGAGCAGCCCGCCCAGCCCGAGGCCGTGAAGGCCGACGACGCGGCGATGCTGCGACAGGCTGACGCCCTGGCCGTGAACAACCCC
>JBGSTE010000735.1:0-5644 GCA_041736655.1 Phycisphaeraceae bacterium
TGCCGGTCGGCCGGGACTTACGCCCGCCTGACCAACCGCGAAGGCAAGTGGGCGACGCTGGTGCTGCCCTCGGGCGAAGTCCGGCAGGTGTCGGTCGATTGCCGTGCAACGATCGGCGGCGTGGGCAACACGGACCACAACAAGACCAAGCTGGGCAAGGCGGGGATGAGCCGTAAGCTCGGCCGACGCCCGCACACCCGCGGCATGGCCAAGAACCACCACGACCACCCGATGGGCGGCGGTGACAACAAGTCGTCGGGCAACCGCCCGCCGAGCTCGAAGACCGGTGTGCTGTCCAAGGGTGGCGGCACGCGTAAGCACGGCCTGAACAGCAACAAGCGGATCATCCGCCGTCGAGTCAGCCGTCGTTACGGCCAGCTCAAGCTCAAGTAAACCCCGGAACTCGCCCCCGGAACTTAAAACCCCGGAACGATTGAACAGGACCAGTGAATGGCACGCTCTCAGAAAAAAGGCCCATACGTCGACCTCAAGCTTTACCGCAAGGTCGAGAAGCTCAACCAGCAGGACCGCCGCGAACCGGTGAAGACCTGGTCGCGTGCCTGCACGATCGTGCCCGAGTTTGTCGGCCACACGTTCATGGTGCACAACGGCAAGAGCCACCTGCCGGTGCTGGTGACCGAAGACATGGTCGGCCACAAGCTCGGCGAGTTCGCCCTGACCCGCACCTTCAAGTCGCACACCACCGGCACCAAGGCGCAACGCGCCGCGGGCATGAAGTCGTAAGAAACCAAGACACGCGCGGGCGACGCCCGCTTGATGGAACTGAATCATGGCCTATACCAGCATATACCGCATGGCCCGCATCAGCCCGAGCAAGGCTCGGCTTGTGATGGACATGATCCGCGGCAAGAAGATCGACGAGGCTGCAACCATCCTCGCGATGTCCAAGAAGCGTGGCGCGTCCCTGATCAAGGGCGTGCTCGACTCGGCGGTCGCCAACGCCGACCAGGCCGAGGCCAACCTCCGCAGCCTGGTCGTCACCGATTGCCGGGTCGACTCGGGCCCGACGATGAAGCGTTTCCAGCCCAAGGACCGCGGCCGGGCGCACCAGATCCTCAAACGTACCAGCCACCTGACCGTGGTCGTTGACACCAAGTAACGGACTTTAACGAGCGACGCGGCCAAGCCGCGTGATTGGAACACACGCATGGGACAGAAAGTTCATCCATTTGGATTCCGCGTCGGGATCACCGAGGCCCACAAGAGCCGCTGGTACGCGCCCAAGGCGCTGTACGGCGAGCTGCTGGTCGAGGACTTCAAGATCCGTAAGTTCCTGGACCACGAGCTCAACCGCCGTGGCCCCTTCGCCGCCGTGTCGGATATCCACATCGAGCGGACGCGTGAAGAGCTGAAGATCATCGTGAAGACCGCACGTCCGGGCCTGGTGATCGGCCCCAAGGGTGCGAACATCGACGCCCTGACCGCGCAGCTCCAGCAGATGACCGGCCGAAACGTGTCGCTGAGCTGCATGGAAGTGACCAACCCTGACGCGGACGCCCAGCTCGTGGCCGAGTCGATCGCCGAACAGTTGGCCAAGCGTGCGAGCTTCCGCCGCGTGATGAAGATGAAGGCCGAGGCCGCCGTCACCGCCGGCGCCAAGGGTGTGAAGATCTCGATGTCCGGCCGACTGGGCGGGCATGAAATGTCGCGAACCGAAGACATCCGCATGGGCGCTGTGCCGCTGCAGACGCTGCAGGCGGAAGTGGACTACGGCTTCGCGGAGTCGAACACGACGTACGGCGTGATCGGCGTGAAGGTTTGGATTTTCAAGGGGATGTACCACGAGGTCCAGGAGGGCGAGATCGCCTCCAAGGCCGCCGGTGCCCGACCCCGAGCACGCGGACGACGTTAATCAAGCAATCAGCTCTCAGCCGTCAGCCATCAGCCGGCGGAGAGCTTTGGGACTTACGAGACGTGATGGCTGATTGCTGAACGCTGAAAGCTGAGAGCTAACCATGCCCCTGATGCCTAAAAGAGTGAAGTTCCGCAAGGAGCACCGCGGCAAGCTGAAAGGCAATGCCAGCCGAGGCAACTACGTTGCGTACGGCGACTTCGGCCTGCAACTGGTCGAAGGCGGGTGGCTGTCGGCCCGCGTGATCGAGGCTGGCCGTATCGCCGCCCGTCAGTACGTCTCGCGTGAAGGCAAGCTGTTCGTGCGGGTGTTCCCGGATAAGCCGATCTCCAAGAAGCCCCTGGAAACGCGTATGGGTAAGGGCAAGGCCGAGCCGGAGTACTGGGCGGCCCGTGTGAAGCCCGGGACGATCGTGTACGAGATTTCGGGCGTGCCCAAGGACCTGGCCAAGGCGGCCTTTGCGCGTGTGGCGCACAAGATGCCGTTCAAGTGCCGCTTCGTGGAGCGTCGCCACGCGTGATCAAGCCGCTGGCCATTCGCTTTTAGCCGTTAGCGGCAAGAGTGACTTGGACAGCGGGAAGTTAAAAGCTAACGGCTAACGGCTAACCGCTAAAGGCTTAAGAGATGCCAATCAAGAAACAAGAACTGCACAAGATGAGTGACGCGGAGATCGTCGAGGAGACGAGGCGACTGCGCGATCGGCTGTACACCCTGCGTCAGCAGGCCGTCACCGAGAAACTCGATAACAACCGCGAGCCCGGCAACCTCCGCAAGGACATCGCCCGGCTTCAGACCGAATCCCGCACGCGTGAGCTGAAGACGAAGGACAACGCCTAAATGAGCGACACCCAGACCACCACCCGACGGCTGACCGGTACGAAGGTCGGCATCGTGACCAGCGACAAGCGGGACAAGACCCGCACCGTGGAAGTGGACTTCCAGAAGATCCACCCCAAGTACGGCAAGCGTCTGCAGCGGCAGGCGAAGTTCCAGGTGCACGACGAGAAGAACGAGAGCGGCGCGGGCGACCGTGTCGAGATCGCTCAGTGCCGGCCGCTGAGCAAGACCAAGAGCTGGCGTCTGGTCCGCGTGCTTGAGAAGGCACCGGCGGCCGTGACCCACGACGGCGAAGCCCCGGCCGCGTAAGAGCGCGGTCACCGCAAGGCAGATGAAGCGACGCGGCCCGGCCGCGTAAACCCCAAGCAACACACCCGCGCGATGCGCGGAGGAACCAAGATGATCCAGCAGGAATCTCGAGTTGATGTGGCGGACAACAGCGGCGCGAAGACCGCGTATGTGATCCGCGTCCTGGGCAAGCACAGCTCGCACGGCCGATTCTCCCGAGGCACGGCGAGCCTGGGCGACCGCGTGGTGTGCTCGGTCAAGAAGGCCCTGCCCGGCAGCGAAGTCAAGGCCGGCACGATCGTCAAGGGCGTGGTCGTTCGGACCAACTACCCGGTGCGCAGGCCCGACGGCAGCTACGTGCGGTTTGATAAGAACGCGATCGTGCTGATCGACGACACGGGCAACCCCCGCGGCACGCGCATCTTCGGTGCCGTGGCCCGCGAGCTGCGTGAGAAGAACTACATGAAGATCGTCTCGCTGGCCAGCGAAGTGGTCTGAGTCTGCGAGAGTTGATGCGTGCGGGCAGAGCCGCACAGGACAGAAGCTAAACGTTAACGGCTAGAAGCAAAAGGCTAAAGAACATGGCACGACACGTACGCAAGGATGACAAGGTCATCGTGACCGCCGGCAAAGACAAGGGCCGGATCGGCAAGGTGCTGCGCATCCTGACGCAGGAAGACCGTGTGATCGTCGACGGTGTGAACGTCCGCCGCAAGCACGTCAAGCCCACCCAGGCCAACCCCCAGGGCGGCGTGGTGAGCCTGCCGATGGCGATCCACATCTCCAACGTCTCGCCGGTTGACAAGGAAGGCAAGCCCACCCGCGTGCGTTTCGAGACCGACAAGGACGGCAACAAGGTCCGTGTCGCCGCGACGACCGGCGAAGTGCTCTCGACCCTCAAGAAGGCACGCTGAGTAAACCTAACGACAACGCGTAAGTCGACCACGCACATCCCGTGGCGCAGCAGATGAGAACGACCATGACCCCGCGTTTAAAGACACAATTCGAAGGCCCGGTTCACGCGAAGATCCGCGAGCAGTACGGCATCACCAACCCGATGGCGCTGCCCCGGCTCCAGAAGATCGTGCTGACCGTCGGCCTGGGCAAGCAGCTCGACGGCACGAAGCTCAACCCCAAGGCCAAGGAGCAGGTGCTCCAGGACCTCGCGCTGATCACCGGCCAGAAGCCGATCATGAAGCGCGCCACCAAGGCTGTGTCCAACTTTAAGCTCCGTGTGGGCTACGAAGTGGGCTGCATGGTCACGCTCCGCGGCAACCGCATGTGGGAGTTCTACGACCGCGTGGTCAACCTCGCCATCCCGCGGATCAAGGACTTCCGCGGCATGAAGGACACGAGCTTCGACGGCCGCGGCAGCTACTCCTTCGGCCTCACCGAGCAGGGCATCTTCCCGGAAGTGGACATGGCCAGCGCCCAGTTCACGCACGGCATGAACGTGACCCTCGTGTTCAAGAACTCGACCAACGAAATCACCAAGACCTGCCTGACCGAGATGGGCTTCCCGTTTGTCAAGCCCGAGGCGAAGAAGCAGCGACGTATTTCCTAACGGTAAAAAGTGAAGCGACGCGGCCCGGCCGTGCTTCATGAAACAAAGAGAACCACGATGAGCTCAAAATCCACAATCGGACGCAACAACCGCGTGAAGAAGACGGTGGCCAAGTACGCCGAGCTTCGCAAGAAGTACAAGGCCGAGGGCGACCAGGAAGGCCTGCAGAAGCTCCCGCGTGATGCCAGCCCGACGCGCGTGCGTTCGCTGTGCGAGCTGACCGGCCGGTCACGTGGCGTGTACCGCAAGTTCAAGCTCTCCCGCATCAAGCTCCGCGAGCTGGCGCTGCAGGGCAAGATCCCCGGGATGCGTAAGGCGTCCTGGTAATTGACTTGTAAAGAACCGATGAAGCGACGCGGCTTGGCCGCGTAAGGCAGCAAGAAACGAACGACCCCCCAGCTCACTTGCAAGACGCAGGAGCCCGATCCGAATGTCCATGACCGACCCTATCGCCGACATGCTCACCCGCATCCGAAACGCGGCCCGTAACCAGGCTGCGCAGGTGCGCGTGCTCAACTCCAAGGTCTGCCGAGGTATCGCCGACGTGCTCAAGGCCGAAGGTTACATCACCGGCTACGACGTGATCGACGACGGCCGACAAGGCCTGATCCGCATCGACCTCAAGTACGGCCCGGCAGGCGAGCACCTGATCCACGTCCTCAAGCGTGAGTCGACGCCCGGCCGACGCGTCTACACCAAGGTCACCGACCTGCCCCGCCCGCTCGGTGGCCTGGGCATCGCGATCCTCACCACCCCGCGTGGCGTGCTCTCGGACCGCCAGTGCCGTGAGCAGCGCGTCGGTGGCGAACTGCTCTGCATCGTTGAATAATCCCCAGCCGCTTACGGCTTAGCACCGAACTGAACTTCCCCGTTTTGCATTAAGGTCCGCCGGACAACCACAAGACGGCACCTGAAAGGAACGCGACCGTGTCAAGAAATGGAAAGAAACCCGTCGACCTCGCCAAGGGCGTGACCGTCCAGGTCACCGGCGATCAGGTGTCGGTGAGCGGGCCCAAGGGCAAGCTCTCCCTGACCACCAAGCCCGAGATCAAAGTCACGCTCTCCGGCGACGGCAAGCAGGT
>JBGSTE010000032.1:0-2468 GCA_041736655.1 Phycisphaeraceae bacterium
ACCACGCTCTTTGGCCTGCAGCGCCTGCGACCGACCGGCAAGACCGCCTTTGAATTCGAGGAAGTCTCGGCCACCGCCGGGGGCTTTAAGGTCAGCTTCACCGGCCCCGTCCCCAAAGACCAGCTGGAAAAACCAGAAAACTGGCAGATCACCGGCTACACCTACAAGCCCTCGCCCCACTACGGCGGGCCCAAGCGCGAGGAATACACCCTCAAGCCCACGAAGATCAACATCGCCAACGACCGCAAGTCTGTCGAGCTGGTCCTCGACGACCGCAGGCCCAACTTCGTCTACCACATCCGCATCGACGCCACGAACGACGCGGGCGAAAAAATGTGGTCGCCCGAGGCCTGGTTCACCTTCCACAAGGCACCGGCCCGCTGAGACTGAACCTGTAAGATGGCCTGCCGTTGGCCGTCCATACCATCCCCTGACCCCGATCCCGCCGCTCTGAGAAGGAGCCCCCATGCGTAAAAAAGTATCGCTCACCCTCGCCCTGTTGGCCTCACTGGCCCTGACCAGCGGACAGGCCCAGGCCCAGGACAAGAAGAAGGCAGACGACGGCCGACGCCCCGGCGACGGCAAGCCGCTCGTCGCGCCCAACCCCGCCTTCACCCTCGAACAGGCAAGACCCGACGACTTTAAACCCAACGTCGGCGCCATCGCCTTCCTGCCCGACGGCAAGCTGGCTGTCACCAGCTTCGTGCCCAACAACAACGGCGTCGCCCCCGAGGCGGCCAACGGCACGCTCTACATCCTCGAAAACGCCACCAGCAAAGACCCCAGCAAGATCGTCGTCCACAAGATCTCCGAAAGCTTCGTCAACCCCTTGGGCATGAACTACATCAACGGCGCGCTCTACGTCTGCGACCGCGATGAAGTGACCAAGTGGACCGACTCGGACAACGACGGGCTGCCCGACAAAAAAGAAACCCTCGCCTCCGGCTGGATCAGCGACAACTACCACCACTTCACCTTCGGCCTGCCCTACCACGACGGCAGCTTCTACATCGCGCTCTCAACCAACATCACCTTCGACAAGATGATCAAGGAAGAGAACATCAAGGGCCCGGTCCACTCGCTCAACGGACCGAACCCCGCCAACCGCGGCGGCCTCCTGAAGATCGACGCCAAGACCGGTGAATGGACCGTCGTCTCCGGCGGGCTGCGGACACCCAACGGCGTGTCGGTCGGCCCCGAAGGCAACATCGTCATCCCCGACAACCAGGGCGCCTGGAAACCCGCCAGCGGCATCTACTTCGCCAAGCAGGGCGCGTTCTTTGGCCACTACAACAACACCGAAGCCACCAGCGACTTCTACCCCGAGGGCGGCGTCCCCGCGACCTTCTCCGATCAGCCCATCACCCCGCCCGCCGTCTGGCTGCCGCAGAACGAGAGCAACAACTCCCCGGCCGAGCTGATCGAGATCCCCAAGGGCCAGCCCCATGCCGGGCAGTTCCTCATGGCTGAGATCACCCTCGGCGGGATCAACCGCGTCTCCTTTGAAAAGGTCGGCGACACCTGGCAGGGTGTGGTCTTCCGACACAGCCACGGCTTTGAGTCGGGCCTGAACCGCCTGGAATGGGGGCCCGACGGCTGCCTCTACGTCGGGGGCATGGGCTCCCGCGGCAACTGGGGCTGGAAGGGCACGACCTTCGGCCTCCAGCGCCTGCGACCGACCGGCCAGACCCCTTTTGAGTACGAAACAGTCCAAGCCACCAAGGACGGCTTCCGCGTCAGCTTTAACAAGCCCGTACCCCAGGACCAACTCGAAAAACTCGACAACTGGCAGCTCAACGCCTGGACCTACACCACCACCCGCAACTACGGCGGACCGAAGGTCGACACGTATCAGCCCCAGATCACCAAGGCGGTCGCCTCGGCCGACGGCACCAGCGTCGAGTTGACCGTGCCCGATCGCCGGCCCAACTTCGTCTACCACTTCCGCACCGACCCGACCTCCAAGACCAGCGAACAGCTCTGGTCCACCGAGGCCTGGTACACCTTCCACAAGGCCCCGGGCAGCGCCGCAGCCAACTGAGTACCGACAACACCTGCAACTAATGAAGAAGCCCACGCCGTCACGGCGTGGGCTTTATTTTTTAGACACTGAGCCGATGCGGCTGATATTGATCGCGATAGGTCCCCATGATCTGATCGAGGTAGTCCTGTGCATCGCGTGCAAGTCGAAGCAGCTTGACCTGGTCGATGACCTGCCGGGCCTGCACCTGTAGCAGTTCCGCGTCGCTGTTGGAAAACTCGCGGGGCTTGGTATCGATCACGCAGAGGGTGCCGAGCAGTTGGCCCATGGGATCGATCAAGGGAGCGCCGGCATAGAACCGGATGTTCGGCGGGCCAACTGTAATCCCCCCTCTCCTGCACACACTCACAAGTAGAGGCATTTAAGGTTCATGCTGGTCCTGGGTCCGTGTGGCCGAGCACGGAAGGAGGGGCGCAGCCCCGACTGG
>JBGSTE010000050.1:0-3737 GCA_041736655.1 Phycisphaeraceae bacterium
GAGCAGGGACTGGAGCTTTGGCGAGTTGCCCCGACACGTCGAGACCCAGCGCAGCGGCGTGGCGCTCCGCGCTTACCCGGCGCTCGTTGACGAACAGACGGGCGTTGCGCTTCGGCTGGTCGATACCCGGGCCAAGGCAAGCCGGATGACGCGCGACGGACTGCGTCGGCTCTTTACCTTCGACGTCCTGCGCGAGCTGCGATACAAGGCGGACCACTTCCCGGCCATCAGCAAACTTCGCCTGAGTTTTGCGCCGCTGGGTGATGGCGCGGAACTGCGTGATCAACTGGTGCTGCTCATGGCCGACCGCGCGTTCTTGTTTGATGGGTACAAGATCGCCGACCGTGAAGCGTTCATCACCCGCCAGCGCGCGGGCGTGCAGCGGCTCGATGACGCCCAGCGCGAGGTTCAGCGCGTCATCGGCCCGGTGCTTGAAGGGGCGCACTATGCCCGGCTTTCGCTGGATCAGTGCCGACTGCCCGAATCGCACTACGCGGCCAAGGACGTGCGGATCCAGTTGGACAATCTGCTGGGCCCGCGATTTCTGCTTGAAGCGCCGTGGGACCGGCTGGCGTCTTATCCACGCTATTTCACGGCGATCCAGCGCCGGCTGGAGAAGCTGTCGCGCGGCGATGAAGCCCGCGATGTCCAGGCGTTCAAGGAGATCGCCCCGCACTGGAACCGTTTTGCCAAGCAGGCCCGAGCCCTGCGCGATCAGGGCGGCTACGATCCGGAGCTGATCCTGTACCGCTGGATGATCGAGGAGTTTCGCGTGTCGCTCTTTGCACAGGAACTGGGCACGGCCGACAAGGTCTCGCGCGAGCGGCTGGACCGGCAGTGGGAGAAGGTCAGCACCGTGGCGACTACCGATGCGTAAGCGACCTAGAATGAACACCATGCACAAGGCAATCGTGATCCTGTCCGTGATGAGTGCCAGCGCGCTGGCCGGCTGCGGCGAGGAGCCGGCGGTGAGGTCGTACGAGACGACGCTGCCGGTGGCTTACAACTGGCCGGTGACACAATCGCGCGAGGCTCAGCACAAGAGCGAGCTGCTGGGCTGGTCGTGGGCGTGGACCGTGCCCGCCGGCTGGGTCGATGCGCCCGAGGTACCCGACCTGTTGGTCGCGGACTATCGCCTCAAGGGCACGACCGATGACCTGCCGGGCCGGGTGACCGTGTCCGTCATTGATGGCGACGGCGGGGGCATCATGACCAACGTCAATCGCTGGCACCAGCAACTCTACGTCACCACCGCGCGCGGGCTTGGCCCACGCGACATCGTCTCCCAGCCCATGCCCGGCCCGGTCGGGCAGATCACCATCGTCGAACTCACCGGCCAGTATCAGGGCCCGTACGTGCCTACGCACCTCCTGGGCGCGATCATCCAGATCGCCGGGCCCGACGGCAAGGTGTTGCAGACCTGGTTCTTCAAAATGGTCGGCGATCAACAGACGATCAACGACAACCGCCTGACATTCACCAGGCTTTTCCTGAGTTTCAGGCCCGCCGGCTCGGCGCCGATCGATCTGCCCGATGAGTTCTTCGTGCCCGAGAAACCCGCCACGCAGACGCCGACGGCTCCGCAGGATGATCGGCCCTTCCTCGCCCGGCCAGTCGAGCCGGCCAAACCCAAGGCCGACGAAACCGCACCGGCCCCGACCGACGGAGACCGGCCGTGAGCATGCTCCACTCCAAAATGAACCCCATCGCCTGGCTCGCCTCGCTGCGGCTGACGGTCGTCCTGCTGGCGCTGGCGATGTATCTCATCTTCGTCGGCACGCTCGCGCAGGTCGAGCAGGGCATCTGGCAGGTCGTGCACGACTACTTCCGTTCGTGGATCGTGTTCGTGCCCCTGGATGTCTTCCGCGCGCTCCTCTACCCCGGCAGTGAGACGCAGTGGAAGGGCTCGCACCCGTTCCCCGGCGGGTTCCTCGTCATAGCGCTCCTGCTCATCAACCTGCTGGCGGCGCACGCGCTGCGATTTAAGATCACCGGCAAGGGCGGCAGGCTCGTCCTGGGTCTGGGCCTGGTGGTGGTCGGCTCGGCTGTCACCGCGTACACCGTGCTTGAGCCGACGACCTCGGCGACGATCCAGCAGAACGTCATGCTCATGCTCGGCATCTGGTCGGTGCCGATGACGCTCATCGGCGTCGGCTGCATCTATATCTTCAGCAGCCGTAAGGCCGGGATCGTCCTCATCCACGCCGGTCTGATCCTCATGCTGCTGGGCGAGTACATCACGGGCCTGGGCGCCGAAGAAGGCCGAATGATGATCCCCGAGTTCGGCTCGGCCAACGTGGTCGTCGATGCCCGCGAGGTTGAGATCGCCTTTGTCACCGACAGCGACAACACCGCGGCGACACAGAAGAACATCGTCATCCCCGAGGCGATGATCCAGCAGGCCGACGAAAGTGAAGAGCTCATCACCGACCCGCTCCTGCCCGTGTCCGTCCGTATCGACGCGTGGATGGCCAACTCCGATCTTCGCCCAAGCGTTGCCGCCAGCGACCCGACCGAGGTGTCCTACACCGCCATCAAGACCCCCACGGCCACCGGCACCGAGATGGCGGAGGATCGTCCCACCGTCATGGCCACGCTCTATCAGGGCGAGAAGCGCCTCGGCCAGTACCTGCTCTCGACCTGGGAGTTTGTCCGGCCCACGACCATCGAGATCAATGGCCGGCGCTGGCAGGTAACGCTGCGACACAAACACGTGCCGCTTAACTACTCGCTGCAACTGCACGACTTCAAGCACGACACCTTCACCGGCACTGAGCGGGCCCGCAACTTCTCCTCGGACCTGCGCCTCGTCGCCGGCCCGCAAGGAGAAGGACGCGAGGCCTTTATCAAGATGAACCAGCCGCTGCGCTACGACGGCAAGGCGTTCTTCCAGTCCGGCTTCTTTCAGCAGCCCTTAAACCGCAACCTCGGCACGATCCTGCAGGTGGCTGACAACCCCGGCGCATGGGTGCCTTACCTCTCGTGCGTGATCGTGACGGTCGGGCTCTCGATGCACTTTGTCGTGTCGCTCCTCAAGTACGGCCGACGATCGGTCGCCAAAGCATGAAACACGGACAAGCCATGAGTCACACGCTTCCCGATGAACCCGCTGGCCGCAACGCGCTCCTGCGGATCGATGTCCTGATCCCGCTGGCCGTGGCGCTGTTGGTGCTGGCGTATTTACTCATGGGTGTGCAGCGGGCGGCGAAGACTGCCGAGCTGGCGCGCTTTGATTTTGATGCGTTTGGCAAGATCGCGGTATCGGAGGATGGACGCGTCAAGCCCTTGGACACCGTCGCCCGCAACGCGCTGCTGCTGGTGAGCCAGAAGCAGTCGCTCAAGGACGACATGCTGCTGCCGGGTGACAACGGCGTCGAGCGTGATGCGGTGGTCTGGCTGGCGGAGTTGATCGCGGGTCGGCCCGAGGCCTTTGAACGCAAGGTGATCCGCATCGACGACCCGGACGTGCTGGGCTTGATGGGTAAGACGCCCGAGGACGGCAAGTTTTATTCGCTCAATGATCTGAATCGGCCGGCCAAGACGGGCGACACGCCGGTGTTCGCGGAGATCGATCGCCTGTCGCGCGAGGCGCAGGGCGTGCGGGACGATCAGCGGTCGCGGTTCCAGGAGCACGTGCTGGGCCTGCGCAGCCAGATCGGCACGATGATGGCGCTGCAGTCGATGGCCCGGCCGTATGTGATCCCGCCGGTGGAAAAAGGCCAGGACTGGGCGCCGAT
>JBGSTE010000068.1:0-7650 GCA_041736655.1 Phycisphaeraceae bacterium
GCTCTCGGCCATGTCGGCGATGCGCAGGGAGTGCTGGTACGTGCCCGGCGCTTCGTGCGCCAGCCGTTGCAGCAGCGGGTGGCTGACGTCGTTGAGTTCCTTGAGCGTCATCGCGGTGGTGACGTTGAAGGTGCGTTCGATCAGCGGCAGCGCGCCCTGCACGAGCAGGCCCGTGAAGAAGCCGGAGGTGATGGCGGCCAGCGCGTCGATGAGGACGGTCTGGGCGACGCCTTCGTTAAAGACGGGTTTGACGGCCAGGCCGACGACGGCGGCGCTGACGCCCATGGCCAGGCCCGCGTAGGTGCCGACGATGACGAGCTTGGAGCGTGTGCGGATCTCGCGGAGCTGCATGACCGCGGCGGCGACGCCGACGATGACGGTGAGCGTGGTCGCCAGCGGCAGCTTGAGCATGATGACCACGAGCATCGCGAGCACGACGCCCAGCGCCAGCGCAAAGCGCTGGTCGTAGGCGATGGCGAGGATGGTGGCGGCAAAGAGCGTGGGGAAGGTCAGCGAGCCGATGACAAAGTCCGGCCAGAGGAGCGAGGACGATACGGACGCGGCCAGGCACAGGAGCAGCAGGGCGGTGATCGCCAGGCCACGCATCGGGTTGCGTACCAGCCGCGGGCAGTAGGCGAAGAAGTACACCCACATGCCGGCGGCGACGATCGACATCATGCCCAGCATCGCGGCGCGGGGCAGCCAGCGCTGCATCGTCGTCCGCGTGGCGAGGTAGGCCTTTTCTTCCGACTGCACCTCGGCCAGCAGCGACTCGGTGACCTTCTGGCCCGGCTGAGCGATGACCACGCCCGCCTCACGCGCGACGATGCGGATGGGCACCGCGTCACGGGCCGCATCGCGCATCGAGCGGGTCAATGGTTCGCTGTAGGTGTACGTCGGTTCGAGCCGGTCGCTCAGCAGCCTTTTGATCACCTCGCGGGTCTCGGCAGGCAGCGGCGCGACCAGCAGGTCCAACTCTGCGGCAAGCCGTTCGTCGGTCGGCGTTAGCACGGCGCGGATCGCCTTGACGCGTTGGGAAGGCGCGCCCTGCATCGGGTCGGGGTGGTGGATCGCGATGCTGGTGGTCTTGAGGTTCTGCCAGTCCGTTTCCGAAACGATCGCGGTGTCGTAGAGCACGCGGGTCAGGTCGTCGATGAGTTGGCGCCAGCGCAGGTTGGCTTGCGAGTCCTTGACGCCGAAGGTTTTGAGTTCGTCCAGCGCCTTGGGCGAGAGCCCCAGCGCGTCGCGCAGGGACTGCGGCACATCGTCGAGCTTGGTGTACCCGGCCAGCGAGGTCGGCAGGTCATTGAGCTGGGCCCGCAGGCGGTCGAGCCGGGCGCGGTCGGCCTCGAACTGCGGTGGCACCTGCTCGGCGGCGAATCGCCGGTCCAGGCGCGTGGCGTCTTCATCTTCAACCACGAAGGCCACGCGGCTGACGATCGGGCGTTCGACGGCCTGTCCCAGTTGCAGCGGCCGGGCACGGTCGATCAGCGGCGAAGCGATGAGGGTGGCGAGCACGGCGAAGAGCGCGGCGTACAGCACCGACCAGCCGAACTCGGCCTTGCGGATCTGTTCGCGCCAGGTCGTCTGGGCCTTGGGGAGGTTGCGACGCACCTCGCGCCGCCGGGCTGTCGAGGTTTTGCCTTGGTTCATGGGGGTTGGGGGGAAGACCGCGGGCAAACGGGGCGGGCGGGTGTGCCCGACTACCTGGGTTGTATCGACCAGCGGCCGGGGCAACAACGGGTCTTATTGTAGCCGTATCGGACGGGCCGATCACAGGTTTGCTCACACGTTCTCGGACGTCTGGATCGAATCAATAACGTCTTGTATGAACTCGGTTTGCGGCTTACGGTTCTTTTCGCCGTAAACCTCGACGATCCGCTGGACCAGGCTGTGGCGGACGATATCGGTCCCATCGAGGGTACACATCGCGATGCCCTTGGTTCGGCGGAGGCGGTGGACGGCATCGATCAGGCCCGAGTCGCGCGGGTCTTCCAGGTCGATCTGGCTGGTGTCGCCGGTGACGATCATTTTCGAGCCGTGGCCCAGGCGCGTGAGGAACATGAGCATCTGGCTCTTGGTCGTGTTCTGGGCCTCGTCGCAGAGGACGCACGCGTCGTTGAGCGTCCGCCCGCGCATGAACGCCAGCGGCGCGATCTCGATCAGGTCCACTGCCATGAAGCGCTCGATCTGCTCGAAGGGCATCATGTCGTGCAGCGCATCTAAGAGTGGCCGAAGGTAGGGGTTGACCTTCTCCTGCATCGTGCCCGGCAGGAAGCCGAGCTTTTCGCCGGCCTCGACCGCGGGGCGCACAAGTACGATCTTGCGGACCTGCCCGCGCTTGAGCATCGAGACGGCCGCGGCCACGGCAAGATAAGTCTTGCCCGTGCCCGCCGGGCCGATGCAGAATGTCAGGTCGTGCTCCGCCAGGCACTTGAGGTAGTAGCGCTGGCCGGGCGACATGGGCTTGACGCGTCTGCCCTCCATATAGACATCCAGCGCATGCACTAAGGCCGGGTCGTGCGGCGAAGCGTCAGACGTGTGTGCGTCATCGTGCAGCATGTTCGGCGAGGGCGTGCTGATGGTGGCGATGGCGTCGAGCAGTTGCTGCCGGCTCAGCGGCGCGTCGTGCCGGGCCGCCTCGCTCAATCGCTCGATGATGTGCGCCGCCTGGCCTACCGCCTGCGACTTGCCGGTGACTTTGAGCGCATCGGAGCGTGCGACGATCGTCACGCCCATCGTCTCACGGATGATCTTGAGGTTGCGCTCGGCCGGGCCGGTGACGCCCATCCGCTCGGGGCCGTCGGGGATTTTAAGGGTCAGTTCCATGTGCCCCGATTGTATCGCGAGGGTCCGGCGGCATTTGCCGATTTTGATGGACAGACGCAGGGTCTAGTAACTATAGTAGGTTTGGTACACCTAAAAGGGCCCTGCGATGGACCATATCACGATCCCGATCCCCGACGGCATGGACGCGGTGCAAAAGGCGGAGCTGACCGATTGGCTTCGCAAAGAGGTCGCCTGCGCTGTGGATCGACGTATGCCGCTGGAAGACGATGCGTCCTGGCAGGCTCAGACGGCTCAAGGCATCAAGCGGGCGATGCAGGATATCGAAGCAGGGCGGGTATTCAGTTCTGCCGACGCGATCAAGAGACTGGACAGCCGCCTGGGTTACAAACGCCCCGAATGATCTACCGAGTCGTCTACACCCGGGAGTTTTTACACGACATCGATCAGCATGTGGACTACCTGCTGAGCGAGGGTGCGGGGGTAGACACCGTTGCCGCGTGGTACACGAAACTCTTTGCACGGCTGGACAGCCTTGACGAATTGCCACACCGCTACCCTGTTGATGAGCGTCAGTCTGAGTTGAATGGCTCTGAAACGCGCAAACTCAACTACCAGGACTATCTGGTGTTTTATTTTGTCGATGAAGAGCGACTGTGTGTCTTCCTGCTTAAGTTTCGGCACGGGGCGATGCGCGGGTGACGGACGGGCCGGTACGCCTATGTGCATTAGGTCGACGAAAATTCTAATATTCAGTTTCATATGAACAATAGTTCAGTTGGGAGGAAAGAGTAAGATTTCTATTTCCTCCAAAAGCCTGTAGATTCGCCAGAAATGGATCGGTTTTCTAGTTGATGTGATATAGCGCCAGTTGGAACCATGAATGATTTCTTCGGGCCATTCGTCACGTGAATATTCTATCGAAACTTCTTTGGCCAATTTTTTCTGCATATCCAAATCTATTAAAGCATACTCAGACAGTGCATAGTGAAACTTCGAGTCGCCGTAATTAAACTGTACGGAGATCACTTTATTATTGTTGTAGTCAACTCTTTCACGGATTAGTAAATAGCTTGAGATGTACAAAAACAACATCATGCAGCAAGCAATCAACGTTAGCAATCGCAACTGCTGTCTTTGACGGAATTTGACTCGTCCGATGGGATCAAGGCCGCATTCCGGACAGTCAAGGTATATGTGATTGCGGATGTCATATCCACACTTAGAGCATCTCACGTTGGTCAGTGGTTTTGTGTGCGGGTGCATGATAAAGATATTTGTATCAATCTCTTAACCGCACGCCCCAGACCTTCGCCAGTTCTTCGCGTGTGGTTCGGCGCAGCTCTCGGCCGTCGGGGTAGGTGTGGCTGATCAGGTCGTTGTTGCGGTCAAAGACCAGTTTCTGCTCGGCCTTGTCGAGTACCGGGCGGACGTAAACCGTCTTGCCGCCGTCGCCGGTGGGTTCCACACGCATCAGGCGCAGGTCGATCTTCGTTGACTCGGCGTCGTAGGCGTAAAAGAGATAGGCCTTCTCCTCGCGCGGCAGCAGGGCGGGCATCAGCTCGGCGTCGACGAATGACAGGTACGCACGCTTGGGGGTCGGCCAGGCGTATTCCTTGAGGTCGCCCGACGGGTAGCTGCGCGGGTCGGCCGAGGGATAACGCAGCCGCCGCTCCGGGTCGCGCTCGCGGGCCAGGAGGAAGTCGACCATGTTGCGGGGTGGGGTGCCTTCGCGGGTGATCTGGACATGGTCGGTGCGCTTGCCGTCGATCACCGCGACGCCGCGAATGCCGGTCTCAGCCCAGGTGCCTGCACGGAAGTTGCCCGGGTCTTTCTTGTATGACAGCGAGTTCTTGATCTGCCAGTAGCCGTTGACTGCGCTCGTGTCGTCGATGGCTTCGATGAGGCGATCGATCTCGGCGCCTTCGCCTTCCAGGTGGGCCTGCATGATGTAGGCGTTACCTTTTACAGCGAACTGATTGATGCCGTAGAGTTTGCCCTCTCCGCCGTTTTTCTTGTCTTGTTCCTTGAGCTTGTCGTAGTAGGCCTGGTCCTGGAATCGCTGCCAGATGCGGGTGTAGCCCAGGTCCTTGCCGTCGTCGATGACGCGGAACAGCCGGTCGCTTCGCATCGCCTTGACGCGGTCGTCCTGTGTGAGGTTGGCCAGCAGTTGCTCGGCGTTGACCATCCAGTCGTTGAGCTGTTTGTTGATCTCCTGCGGCGACTGGACCTCTATGCTGTGGACCAGACACTCGAAGGTGCGGATGGCCGAGTCGAGGTTGTCGGGCTTACACTCGAGGTTGACGACGGCCACGCTCTGTTCGTCAAGCTGCAGGAGGGCAAAGCCGCGCATCAGAGGTGTCGCGCCCTGGGCGCTGGGCTTGAGGATGAAGTAGTTGATGACGCCGACGAGTTCGCCCACTTCGATGGTCTGGTTGTTGCGGGTGTTGATGACTTCACCGGTGATCGAGGCCCGCATCTCTTCGTCGAATTGCTTTTTGAGGAGATCGATCTTCGCGGGCATGCGGACGGGCAAGGCCTTGCCGGTGCGTTTGTCGTAAGTCGGGGCACCTTCGTAGATGCCGCGGACGAAGGCGAGGCTGATGCGTGTGCCGTCGTTAAGCGCCCAGCGGATCGCGTCACCCTGCGGGGTATCGGGGACGCGGATGGCCTCATGCGGTTCGCGGACAGAGAGGCCGTAGCGCAGCTCGCTCCATCGCTGGTCGGTGAGCCAGCGTTCGGGCTGGGCCAGCGGGTCGTTGTTGCGATCGATGTCCTGCGCGTCGGCGGGCTTGACGTGAAGCAAGAGCAGCAGGCAGGCGATGAGCGTCGCGAGCGATCGCGGCGCACGGTGTAGCCGGGTGGGGATCAGCATTGTGTTGATTATAAGTCTGACCGGCTCAGAAACCCAGCGTCGCGCCGGTGAGAAACCACGCGGCGGTCAGGCTGGTGACCAGCAGCACGCCCATGACGATCGCGACGACGATCTCGCGGGTGACACGGTTTTCAAAAATGGGGCCCTTGGGCATGCCCACATCGTACACCGGATGGATGACGCGTTGCCGGCTCAGGCAACCTTACGCTGCTTGCGGCTGCGTCGGGTGTTGTCGCTGGTGTAACCGTAGCCGTACCCATAGCCGTAGCGGTAGCCGTACTTGTAGCCGTAGCCCCGGCCACGGCTTCGCGGGTTGTCGGTGGCGATGATGCCGTTGACCGTGGCGTTGTAGCTGGCGAGGGTGTTGACAGCCTGCTCGACGAGTGTGCGCGGTGTCCGCCGCATACGTGCGACCAACAGCACCTCTTCGCTCTGGCTCCCGAGGATGCCCGCGTCGGCAAGCTGAAGCACCGGCGGGGTGTCGATCAGCACGTGGTCGAACTTGGCACGCAGCGACTGGATCAGCCGGCTCATGCGGGCGCTGGATAAGAGCTGCACCGCTTCATCGCTGACTCGGCCGCCGGCGGGGATCACACTCAGTGGCGAACCCTCGATCTGCTGGATCACGTCCGCGAGGGTCGCTTCGCCACGCAGGTAATTGATCAGGCCCGGCTTCGTGCTGTCGCAGCTCAGCAGCTTGCTGAAGGTCGGCAGGCGCAGGTCGCACTCGACGATGATCGTCTTGCGGTTACGCAGCTCGGCAAAGCTCAGGCCCAGGTTCACGCACGTGATCGTCTTGCCTTCCTGCGGCGTCGCGCTGGTGATCGTGTGGACCAGGTGACGCTGGCTCTCGTGACGCGCGAGGATCGAGGTGCGGATCGAGCGGTATTCCTCGGCCACCGCCGACGCGGGGCTGTTCAACGAGACCAGGCGGTCGTCGATCCGGCCACGCGGTGCGCCGCCGAAGATCCGACGCCACCAGCTTTGCGATTCTCCGATGTGATTGATCGCGATCGTCGCCTCGCCACGCTCTGCTCGGTCCAACTGCTCTTCGTCGCTGATCGTGTCCTGCTCGCTGTTCGTCTGTGTCCTAGCCGCGCCGGTCAATGCCGCAGGGTTATCGGCCACGTCAACACGCGGCGGATCCAACTGGCCCAGGTTAAAGTCGGCCAATCGAAGCGGAGCTTGCGAGGCCTCGAGCGCAGGATCGCCGGCCGCAAGCGCCTGCGTCAGCGTCGTTGTCGACAAAGACGTATCTGTCGCGTCCAGCACGCCGGACTCGTCGGCTAAGTCCGAACCCTCGGCCGGCTTGTCACCGAGCTTTTTGTTTAGAGCATCGAAGATGTAACCCATCGTTGAACTCCCAATCAGGCGGCCAGTCGGACCGTCGCGCCCGGCGGCAGGCCGGGCAGCATGTCGGCGATCACTCGCTCAGTCATTTTTCGGCTGATCGATTCCACCTTCTGCACCATGCCCAAAAGCAGGCAGTGGTCGCAGACCGCGTTGATCAGGCGCGGCACTCCGCCGGTGAACGCGGCGATCCGCTCGACCGACGCATTCTCGAACATCACCCGGACGTTCTTCGGATCGCGGCTGGCGACCCGCAAACGGTGATCGATGTAGGCCCGCACCTCGCTCATCGTCAGCGGACGCAGGGTCCGGGCGATGATGATGCGCTGTCGTAGCGGTGCCAGGGACTCGCGGCTGAGCCGTTCACGCAGTTCCGGCTGGCCGATAAGTACCAGCTGCAGCAGCTTGGTCTGCTCGGTGTCGAAGTTGCTGATCAGCCGAAGCTCCTCGAGCGCCGCATCCGATAACGTCTGCGCTTCATCGACGAACAGTACGACAGGTCGGCCCGACGCGGCACAGTGCAGGAGGTGCTGCTCGAGCCGTTCGAGGCGAGCGGCGTGTGACGTGTTGGCCGCCTCGGGCAGGCCCAGGCGGTGGAGCATGTGCGTGATCAGTTCGTCGGCGGTGCGGTGGCCGTG
>JBGSTE010000073.1:0-6901 GCA_041736655.1 Phycisphaeraceae bacterium
AGGCCCTCCTCGACGGCCGGGCACACGTAAGCGTCGAAGACCTCAAGGCCATCTGTCTGCCAGCCCTGCGCCACCGCGTATTGATGAACTTTGAGGGCCAGGCCGAGGGCATCACGCCGGACATGGTGATTAATGACATCATCGACAAACTGCCGGTGGAAGCAAGCGGGTTGAAGATTTAAGGCATAAACGCCAAGGGGCCAAGAATGCCAAGGAAGCAGAGAAAAATCTAGAAACATTTTCTTGCTTGGCTAACTTGGTCCGCTTGGCAACTTGGCGTTGAAAAAAATGTCACAGTTCACGACAACATCCCGACAAAGCAAGACCGGCGATCTCTTGTCCCCGGACTTCATGCGTCAGCTCGACAGGCTCGACGTCATGTCGCGGAAGATGCTGCGCGGGTCGCAGCAGGGCGAGCGCCGCACCAAGAAAAAAGGCCAGTCCGTCGAGTTCGCCGACTACCGCAGCTATGTCGATGGCGACGACCTGCGCTTTATCGACTGGAACCTGTACATGCGGCTGGACAAGCTGTTCATCCGCCTGTTCATGGAGGAAGAAGACCTCGATGTGTCGCTGGTCCTGGATATCACCGGCAGCATGGACTACGGCCAACCGAACAAACTCGACTACGCCAAGAAGCTCTGCGCGGCGCTGGGTTATATCGCGCTGACGCACTACAACCGCACGAGCGTCTATACGATGGCCGACGGCTTAGTCGAGTCTACGCAAGGCATGCGCGGCCGTCGGCCGATCCCGCAGATGCTCGAGTTTCTTAACCGCCAGCAGGCGCTCAAGCCCGACGCCAAGCGGCCCGGCGACATGACGGCAGCGTTCAAGACCCTGGCGATCGCCAATCAGCGGCCGGGCGTGGTCATCGTTGTCAGCGACTTCTGGGATAAGGGCCAGATCAGCGACGCCTTCCGCTTCCTGGCCGGGGACAAGCGCGATGTGTACCTGATCCACCTGCTTTCGCCGCAGGAAGTCGACCCGGTCAAGGGCAAGGTCATCGGCGACCTCCGCCTGACCGACCTCGAAGACGGCGACATCGCGGAGGTGTCGGTGAGCCCGGCGCTGATCAAGCGATACAAGGCGACGCTGCAGGCCTACTGCAACCACATCAAGGACCAGGCTCACCGCCGCGGCCTGGCGTACATGATCTCGGAAACCGACGTGCCCTTCGAGACGCTGGTGCTGAAGTACTTGCGGCAGAGAGGATTGCTTGCGTAATGTCGAATGCTCGAATGACGAATGGCGAAACAATGTCCAATGACCAAGCCCCAATAGTTGATGGTTTTGTCTTTCTTCATTTGCCATTGGGCATTTGTTCATTGATTCGACATTCGTGCATTCGTCATTCGTGCATTGCTTAAGGTACACCATGGGCTTCATCTCACTCACCACCGCTCTCATCGCCGCTGCCGTGTCGGTCCCGGCCCTGGTTTCGCTGTACTTCCTCAAGCTCAAGCGTAAGCGGATGGTCATCCCCTCGACGCTGCTCTGGCAGCGGGCGGTGCAGGACCTGCAGGTCAACGCGCCCTTCCAGCGGATCCGCAACAATTTGTTGCTATGGGTGCAGTTGCTGCTGCTGTTGCTACTCCTGATTGCGATGGCCCGGCCGACGCAGAACGCGATGGCCGACCCGGGCCGGCGCGTGGTCATCGTGATCGACCACAGCGCTTCGATGAACAGCACGGACATGAACAGCAAGTCCCGGCTCGATGCGGCCAAGCAGCGTGCGCTACAGGTGGTCGACAACCTCGACGCCGGGGGCACCGAGCAGGCCGGGGCCGGCGCGATGGTGATCGCCTTTGCTCACCGGGCCATGGTATTGCAGGACTTCACGACCGACCTGGCACGCGTTCGCAAGGCGATCCGTGACATTCAGCCGACTGATCAGCGGAGCCACCTGGACGCGGCGATCGCCGCGGTCGAGCCGCACGCGAGGCAAACCACCGGGGGCCAGGACACGATGCACGTACACATCTTCAGCGACGGCAAGGTAACGCAGTCCACCGACGAGCCTTTAGCGCTGGCCAACGCCGAGGTCCTCTACCACCGCATGGGTGAGGTCAAGGACTACGCCAACAACATCGCGATCGCTGCGCTCAGCGCCCGCAGAGATTTTGAGAAGCCCCAGCTTGTGCAGGTCTACGCGCGGCTGGCGAATTACAGTGACAAGGAAGTCACCACCAGCGTTCAGTTCCTGGCCGACGACCGCGTGCTCTCGACGCAGCAGGTCAAGGTCCCCGCGGCGGCGAAGGCACCAGCAGTCGCAGGCAAGCTGCCGGCAGCGGGGGAGATCGGCCTGACGTTCGATATGACCTGGCTCGGCGACGCGCTCTTGACCGTGCGACACGATCATGCCGACCTGATGTCCGCCGACAACGCCGCGCGCACGCTGCTTGCTCCCTCGCGCGATCTGCGGGTACTCATGGTCACCACCGGCAACGGCTACCTCGAGCTGGCGTGCCAGGCGGCGGACATCAAGCACCTCGTGCAGATGTCGCCGGACCAGTACGAAAACCAGGACCCCGCCAAGCTCCGCCGCGGAGGCTGGGACGACGCGTCGATCACCGGCGCCAGCGGCGCGGCCGGCGAAGGCTTTGATGTCATCCTCTTTGATCGTTACGCCCCGAAGATTGCCCCGCTCATCAACAGCCTGTACTTCGGCGTCGCGCCGCCGATCAAGGGGCTCGAGCGAAAGGACACCCGGCCCGAATCGCCCAACAACGAACTCATCACGCAGTGGGACCATGCGAGCGAACTCTTGCGGAACGTTGAACTGAGCGATATCCCGCTGCGAAAGCCCGGCCGGCTGATTGTTCCCGCCGATGGCCGGGTGCTGGCGATCGGCCGTGAAGGCCCGGTCATGGCCGAGGTCACGCGCGAGGGTGTTCGGCATGTCGTGGTGAGTTTTGATCTGTACGAATCGCTCTGGCCGCACCGCATCAGCTTCCCGGTCTTCATCAAGAATGTGCTGCCGGTGCTGGGGCTTGATGGCACGGCCCAGGAGGCGGGCATCGCCTACCGCACCGGCGAGAACGCGGTCGTCCTGGCCGACAAACAGCTCGATGCTCTGAAATACACCGGCCCGTCCACGGTCAACGCCCGCGCGATCGGGTCGACGCTGACGGTCGACGCCTTCCCCCGCGCCGGCCTGTACCAGACCAAGGACGAGGTGCCCACGCGATACAAACAGTTGGCGGTGAACCTGCTGGACTCAGCCGAGAGCGACCCGCGCGTGGCCCAGACCCTGCAGATCGGCACGAGCGCGATCGCCGGCCAGGCCCAGGCGGTAGAGGTCCGCAAGGAGGTCTGGCCATGGTTCGTGTGGGGTGCGCTGGCGGTGCTTTTGTTGGAGTGGATGGTGTATGCGAGAAGGATGCATATCTGATGCATGTATCTAGTAAAGTAATCGCACAGGAAGTTATTAAGTTCGTCCTGTCGCTTACATTTGCTTGTGGGCTTAGCTATCTGCTCGCATACCAAATCAAGCCATGGAGTATTGACTACGTTTATGGCTTGATCTTTATCTGGCTTGTAGTGGCTTGGACCGCATGGTGTTTGTTCGCCACGCTGCGCAGGTACAGTGTTGAAGCTGATTTCAGGCCCTTTTCTACGCATCAGTTTACGATTTCCAAGTCTGCAAAGCCATTGCATCTCTGCGCATTCAAGTGTGACCACCCGGCAAAGATCGTTCTCAAAGTGAAAGCGCCGTGGCTATTTCGCGTCCACTTCTTTTCGATACCGAAGCATTCCTTTATCGAGTTGTCTGCTCAACTCAGCGGTGAGGGTATCGATCAGCAGCCAAAACGTTTCAAGATCAGTCGACTTCAGTCTGATTTCGATAGTTCGATTCTTGAATACGCATGGGACATCACAAGTGCCTCGTGGTACGCAACATTGAGTATCCACTTCGATCCGCAAGGCGACAGGAAGCTAGAACGAACAAAATTATTTTTAACCGTTATGTTTAGCGAAGGCGTTGAACTGCATGCAAGTACCAGACGCTTCGCAGACTCAGCGTCGGCGTGAATCAAATCGGTGTCATCTGTGAAATCTGTGGCCGAAAAACGAGCCGCTCACACGCTCGCGTTGCAGTCAAACCGCCCGACCAGTTCGACCTGCACTTCATCCACTGAGAAGCCTGTGCGTTGACGGATGGTTTCCAGGACTTCCGGGGGCAGGTGGCTGAGGATCAGTTGCGAGAGCTCGTCGGGCGCATCGCAGACCTTGCCGGTGCTGCGGTCGCGCAGGTGCGTGTGCGGCTGGCGGTGGGCGTCGTAGCGGGCGCTGCCGTTGTTGCCGGCATCGGGCAGCTTGACGATCAGGCCCGCCTGCGTGAAGACTTCGAGCGTGTTGTACACCGTCGCCAGCGAGACGCCCGGGAGTTGATCTTGTACTTGTCTATATAGTTCATCTGCAGTGGGGTGGCAGCGGGTCTGGGTCAAGGCCTGGTAGATCGCCTTGCGCTGGCGGGTGCAGCGCAAGTCGTGCTGGGCAAAGAGCCTGTCGGATTGGTCGTCGCACTCACAAGTCATGTGTATGAATCATATCGGCCAGCCCGGCATGTTTCCACACGGGACAGACAATTGCGACTAAGTTGCCACGGATCAGGGCCCCCAGTTTAACTGGGCCTCACAGGGCAACTTGGAATCGGCCCGGGAGGGGCACGGCCGGCCCGGCCAGCAACCGTTTTCGCGCTATGGCAGTTGGCCACGATCGCCTGATAGAATAGGCCCACCAAGTCTTTGCCCGTTTTCTGGAGCACTCCCATGGCCCATGTCCGCCGATCCGCTTTCGTCATCAACTGCTCTTACTTACACATGCAATTGGCCGATCGTTTGCGACTGGCCTTGCTGGCGCTGCTGGTGATCGCGGGCCTGATGACCGCTGCCCGTGCGCAGGCGGACCAGGCGGCGGTCGGATTTACCGTCCTCTTTGGTGATGAGGCCCGCGCGGTCGACAACACGGAAGCGACGGATGATGATGCGCGCTTTGCCGAGAAACTCTTTGGCGAAGCCGAGTCGGCCCAGCACCCGCCGGAGCTGACGATACGTCTGTATGAAAAGGCGTACCACTACGGCCTGCGCGATGTCACGGGCTTTGCGGTCGCCGACCGAGCCCTGGGCAGGCTCGTTGAAAAGGACGCCACGCGGTCTCTTGAGGTCGGCGAGATGCGGCTGGTGCTGCTCGAGAAGTGGCACGAGTCCGAGCGCAGCAAGGAAGAAAGCCAGAGGAACGCGGCGGTCGCAGAGGATCTGATCGATCAGTACCTGTTGCTGGGTCGGCTGGCGCTTGATGCGCGCGAGATCGATCGGGCCTTGAAGTATTTGCAGAAGGGTGTCGATTTCGCGACGCGCAGCCGTTCGCCACGCAAGGGTGAATTGACCGATGCGATCATGGACCTGTACCAGACGCGCAAGCTGCTCAAGGAGATCGAGCAGCTTCAGGGGCTATTGGCCACGGACGCGACCGCGGCGGACAAGCTGGCGATGATTTATCTCACGCAGCTTGACGACCCCGCGCAGGCGGCGACGTATGTGGAGCGGATGCAGGACCAGGCGCTGGCGGCGTCGATTCGGCTGGCGGCCACGGAGTTTGAAGTGGCCACGCCTGCCAACGCCAAAGACGCGGGCGCGTTTTACCTGGGCCTGGTGACTGATGGGAAAGCGCCTAAGCCCGTGCCGATGCTGATCCGCGCGAAGGTCTGGCTGACGGAGTATCTCAGCCGGGAAGAGGGTGAGGTGCAGGAGATCAAGCTCGCGCACGACATGATGGGCCAGGTCGATCAGGCCTTGCTCGCCCAGGGCGTGGGTCAGAAGCTCGGGCGGAAGATGGCGGGCAAAGTGCGTGGTGACGGGCAGTTTGCCCGCCCGGCAGACGTACAGGCGGCGATCGATCTGGGCGTCAGGTGGCTCTACACGCAGCGCGATCCGCAGCGGCACTGGGAGCAGGACCCCGAGACGCACCGCAACTGGGGCGGGTGGACATCGCTGGCGGTCTATGCCCTGCTCATGGCGGATGAAGACCCGCAGACCAACAGCGCCCTGAATCGCGCGGCCAACTTCGTCATGAACGCCGACCTCAAAGGCACCTACCCGCTGTGCTTCCGCATCCACGTCTGGGAAGTGCTGCCCCAGCGCGAGCGATTCCGCAAGGTGCTCACCAGCGATGTGTCCAAGCTGCGTGGCGGCATGACCCGCTACGGGTTCTGGGGCTACACGATGGCGGGTAACGATGTGGACCCCGACAAGAAGCTGGACCTGTCGACCACGCTTGCCGGTGGGCTCGGAGTCTGGATCGGCGAGTCAGTCGGCGGCATCAAGCCCAAGCCCGCCGACTGGGAACGCATCGCCCTGGCCCTGATCAAGTACCAGCGCGAAGACTTCGGCTGGGCCTACAACCCCGCGCTGGCGGATGTCAGTCACGGCTCGATGACGGCCGGGGCGCTGGCGCTGCTCTATGCCAGCTACCCGCACCTGACCGACCAGACCAAGGCAAAAGTGGATCAGACCATCGCTCAGGGTGTGAAGTGGATGGACGCGAACTTCAGCCCGACAACCAATGTCAACCGCGGCAGCTTCACGAACTACTACTTTGCGGCCGTGCAGCACGCGGGCCTCTTCTCCGGCCAGCGCGAGTTCCGCGACATGGACTGGTACGAATCGATCAAGAAACACCTGCTCGAGACACAGTTCCCCGACGGCTCGTGGGGCAACGTGCAGGAAACCGCATTCGCCATCGCTTTCCTCTGCCGAGGCGGGATCATTTACGAGCCATCGATCGGCGACCAGGTCCAGCCAGCGGCGGGGGACGATGCCCCGGCTCAGTCGCCTGCTGAGTGAAGATAATAAAAACCTCTGCACTTTTCGGGAGGGCGGGGGGACAGCCGAGCCGC
>JBGSTE010000083.1:0-2023 GCA_041736655.1 Phycisphaeraceae bacterium
GACGGCCAAGGCGCTGGCGGCGCTGCACAAGGCCGGCATGGTCCACCGCGACCTCAAGCCCTCGAACATCCTCATGCCACGCCAGGGCGGGCTCAAGCTTGCGGACTTCGGCCTGTCCGCCATCATCGCCGAGCAGCAGTCGCTGGACCTCGGCTCGGTGCGCTACATGTCGCCGGAAGTCTTGCAGGGCCAGCCCGCTTCACCCAAGAGCGACCTCTACGCGCTGGGCATGGTGGCCTACGAGATGCTCGCCGGCCGAGACCAGTTCAACGAGGCGTTTAGAACGATCCTCCGTGACCAGCGCAACCAGGCGATGCGATGGGTCAAGTGGCACACCAACGTCCGCGCCAAGGTCCCGGCCCTGAATCAGATCGTCGAGTCGATCCCCGAGTCGCTCTCGCAATTGGTCGGCCGCATGATGGAAAAGGACCCGGCAAGGCGCGTTGGCTCGGCCGGTGAACTGCTGGACGCGATCCGCAAGTTCTTCGCCGCCGGTTCAAGCGAACAGCCCTCGCCCCATGCGGCCATGGCTCCGCCGAAGATCGACGACGTCAGCCAGACCGCGCAGGTCCCCCGCCGCAGCAAGCTGCCGCTGATCCTCGCGGCGACGCTGATTGTCTGGGTCGCGGCGATCGGCGGTTTCTTTGTCTGGAAAAACCAGCAGAAGCAGCAGGAGCAGCAAGAGCGCACCGCGGCCCTGATCACGGCGATCGAAAAAGCGGACAAGCTCATCAGTGATCAGAAGTTTGAAGACGCCCGCGCCGCATACACGCAGATCCTCACCGACTACGCCAGCGAGTTTAATGCCGCTGACCCGCGATACCGTGACCACCTGGTCGCCGCCGGCCAGCATAAGGCCGACGCCCTGCTCGCTGCCGCCAACAAGAACTACATCGCGGCGCGGGACAGGGCCCGGGACTATCTCAAGCGGATCGACCAGCCCGGCGATCAGCCGACCACGCCCCGCACGGACTTGAGCAGAAAAAACGCACAGGACCTTGTTGACGAGTACACGACGCGAGCCGCGTTCCAGGAGCTTGCCGACGGCATCGCACAGATGATCGCCGACCGCCAGCTCAGTGACGCGATCCAGGCCATCCGCCTGCAGCGTGACAACAGCAACACGAACACGGCCCAGGAAGACCTCGCCCGGCTGGACGCGCTCGAGCGGGACTACAAGCGTGCAATGGACGACGAGCGGATCGTCACGTTGCTGGCCGAGGCCGAAAAACTCAGCGCCGCCAACGAGATGCGTGACGCGGTCCGCCTGCTGGAAGAAGAGCGGGTCCGCGCGGGCGAAGACGTGGACGACCGGGTCAAGGCCATGCTCGACGACCTCAACCGGCGTGTGCTGATTGCAACGATCCAGATGCAGATCAATCGGGCCGAGACCTCCGGCGACCGCGACGAGCTGCTTGCAGCCCTCAAGGAGATGCGTAACGTCCAGCGGACCGAAGCGCTGGATGTCCGGATCAGCGACCTTGAGATCGCGAAGATGATCGAGCAGGCCGAGCAGGCCAAGGCCGAGGGTAAACCCGAAAAGGCCCAGCAGATCCTCGACGCGATCCTCGAGCGCGACCCCGACAACGGCCAGGCCCGGCGTATGATCGCGTCGCTCGTCGAAGCGCGGAACATGATCGAAGCGATCAAGCTCGGTGACCAGCAGTTGGCCGACGGAAAATACGACCAGGCGATCACGAGCTACAAGCGGGCGCTGACCTTCGGCCCGGACACCAGCGGCGAGATCAACAACAAGATCAAGACCGCGACCGGCCGGCTCTACCTGGCGCAGAGTGAAGAAGCCTTTGATAAAGGCGACGTCGCGCTGGCGCAGACCAAACTCGACATGGCCAAGGCTGAACTGGGCGACACCGATGCGATCAGCAATCTCCAGACCCGCATCACCGACCTGCGTGACTACACCGCCCTGGTGGCTGAGGGCGACGACTGGTTTGCCAAGAAAAGTTACGGCCGGGCCAAGGCCAAGTACCTCGACGCCCGAAAGATCAACGACAAAGAAGTG
>JBGSTE010000095.1:0-2300 GCA_041736655.1 Phycisphaeraceae bacterium
CACGGCCAACATCGTCGGCCCCGGCTCGCAACTACGCGTCGGCTCGACGCTCTCGCTGGGTGATGATGTCCCCGGCGACGGTCCGGCCACCGGCACGCTCAACATCACCGACGGCGGCTACGTCAGCAACGCCGCCCAGGCCTACATCGGCCACTTCACCGGCAGCTTCGGCACCGCCAACCTCGGCAGCAACACCGCCAACGCCTCGACGTGGGATATCGGCGGCGAACTGACCCTCGCGGGCACCGAAGTCTCGTCGCAGGGCTCGGGCTTTGGCGTCCTGAACGTCAACACCGGCGGCGTCGTCAACATCGCCACGAACCTCCGCGTCCGCAACCTCGGCGATGTCAACCTCTCCGGCGGCGAAATCAACATCGGCGATGACCTGATCCTCACCGACGCCGGCTCGACGATCAATTTCGCTCTGGGCACGCTGCGATTTTCCGACCCGGCCGGCAAAGTGTTTTCACCGGCGCAGCTTGAACGCATCCTCGCGCTAGGCGGCGGCAATCGGCCGACGCTCTACACGAATATGCACCTGGCGGTCGACGCCCTGGCCACGATCGGCGGGCCCCTGCGGATCCTCGGCGGCACGCTCAGCGTCGGGTCGATCAGCGTCCAGAGCGCAACCAACCTCGACTTCGACGCCGGCACACTCAACCTCACCAACTCGACGCTGACCATCGGCGCCGGCGGGCTCCTGGGCGAGAACCTCACCCTCAACGCCGGCCAAACCCTCAACGTCACCCAACAAGTCGCGGTCCATGGCGGGTCGGTCTTCACCATCGTCGGCGGCTTCAGCAGCTCCGGCGGGCTGAACAACAACGGCGACCTGGTCATCATCGACTCCACCGGCGGCGGCAAGACCCTCGGCGGGAACATCAACAGCCCGGCCGGCTCGACGATCACCCTTGTCGGCGACATCACCTTTGCCGACAGCGTGACCGGCGGGGCGGACTTCTTTGGCCCGGGCACCGCGGTCTTCGCCGACAGCTATGCGCCCGGCGCTGCCGCGGATCAGATCCACTTCGACGGCGACGTCGCTTTCCAGAACAGCGCGACGCTCAACATCCAGATCGGCGGCCTGACGCCCGCAAGCCAGCACGACCAACTCGTCATCGCCGGCGACGCCCAACTGGGCGGGCAGATCAACTTCAGCCTGATCAACGGCTTTACCCCGACGCTGGGCGATTCCTTTGTCGTCCTCACCAGCAGCGGGCTCAACGGCAGCACCTTCAACGCCATCGGCGGCGGCACGCTCGGACCGGGCCTGGGCTTTGCGCTGAACTATACCGCAACCGATGTCCGGGCCGTCGTCGTCAACGCGATGACCGGTGACCTGGACCTCGATGGCGATGTCGATGATGCGGACTTCGGCATCGCCTTCGCCGCTTTCACCGGACCCAACAACGGCCCGTCCCTCAACCCCGCCGCAGACCTCGACAACGACAACGACGTCGACGACGCGGACTTCGGCATCGCCTTCGCCAACTTCACCGGCCCCGGCGGCAGCGTCAACGTGCCCGAGCCCGGCTCGCTGTTATTACTCACCGGCCTAGCGGGATGCGCGCTCCGGCGTCGGCGTTGAGGCATGAGCAACACGAGCGAGAAAGAGAGCAATGGAGTTATTGTGTTCTGTTGAATGCGTAGCCGACGAGTGACAACGGAGGCGAATCTGGTATGGTGTGAACATTGAACGGGAAACTGTTTTAATCGTGTAAGTCTGATGTCTGTAATGTCTTTTTTTTCAAAGCCTTCGGGGATTCGATGATGAACCTGCTCCTTCGATTATCTGTGCTCTGGTCCGGTTTCCTGGGTGTTGCGTTCGTGTCGGGCTTGTTGTGGCCGACGATCGCGTGGGCTGAGGGTGACACGGTGGTAGACGCAACACCGGATGCTCAAGCCGTTGCCGAAGCTGCTGCTGAGCCACAGCCGCTGTACCTGACCGACCCGGTTGCGTTTCGCCGACAGGCGGTGATGCAGACCCTGTGTGATCTTTTTGCGATCAAAGTCCAGCCGGAAGAGGGCGACGAGGTGATCGACCTGTTGCCCAAGGGTTCGAGCGCACTGGAGGTCGTCAACCCCGGGTTCGAGTTCACGTACGACAACGGCAAGCTGCCGGGGCGGGACTACTGGATCATCGGCGTGGCGCGTGACAAGCCCGGCCGCATCAACGGCGGTATGAGCGGGCCAAGCGATGCGATCCGGGGTTGGACGGCGGTCGGATGTTCGGGCTTGGAGTCGGGCCGACCCAAGCAATGGAAAACCGCGCCCGACGGCTGTACGGGCTACATCGTGGC
>JBGSTE010000711.1:0-2642 GCA_041736655.1 Phycisphaeraceae bacterium
GAGGGCGCAGGAGATCGCGGTGTGGGCGGGTGTCAGCGCGCTCCTGGCGGCGCTGGTCATCATCCGCCACCGCAGCAACATCAAGCGCCTCATCGCCGGGACGGAAGACAAGGTCAAGTGGGCGCAGCGTAAGCCGCAGTCAGAGCACGAAGCGTAAGCGAGTGAGCTTAGCCGCCGGGCAACGCCCAGGGGTCAGATCGTCACGCACGCATCACTTGAAAAAAGCATTCGCTTGATACAGCCTGCATGTCATGTTGTCCCACGCGCGTTACGCGGCGGTTTTGGTCAGTCGCTTTTGCGTTGTTCATCGAGTTCGGACCGCCAGTACACCAGCGCACCGAAAGCCGGCACGGCCGCGATGACGAGCGTGATGACCACTGCACGCAGCGGGTGATCAGCCGCGATCGACAGCAGACTCCCGAACAGTACGATCGCCAGCGCTATCCCGGCGAGCACGATCGATCGCAGGTACCGCATCAACGGGTGGTCGCTGCGATGCTGTTGGCGGTAATAGGACTGGGTGTTGAATGGTTTGCCGCACTCCGGGCACCTGCCCTGCGCCGGCAGGCCGGTGAGGTCGTAGTTGCAGTGATGGCAGTGCGCGGGGTGCATGGGTAAAGCCTAGTGTGCTTCGCTGTATGCGAGCAACTGACAACACTTAAACAGCTTCAGAGAAGCCGGTCCTGAGCGAAAGCGAAGGTCCGGATCGACGGCTCTTCAAAGCAATATCCGCTCCTTCGCTGGCGCTTAGGACCGGCTTCTTGTTCATTGATTTCACTGACATTGCCGCGACAACGCGATCTCCATTCCAAGCCACGCCAAATCATCTACAATGCCCGTTTCGCTGTCGATCCCGGAGTTGATCCATGCCCGCCGCGCCAAAACCCGTTGTTCTGATCGTCCGTGACGGCTGGGGCGAGAACCCCCACCCCGAGCACGACGCCTTCAACGCCGTCAAACTCGCAAACACGCCCGTCACCGATGCGCTCATGCAGCGATACCCCTCCACCCTACTGCACACCTCCGGCGAAGACGTCGGCCTGCCCGAAGGAACCATGGGCAACTCCGAGGTCGGCCACCAGAACATCGGCGCCGGCCGAGTCGTCGACCAGGAATCCGTCCGCATCACCAAGCAGGTCCGCACCGGCGAGATCAACCACAACCACGCGATCTGCGACGCCATCGAAAACGCCAACGGCCACGGCCACAAGGTCCACCTCCTGGGCATCGCCTCCGACGCCGGCGTCCACGGCCTGCTCGATCACCTCTATGGTCTGGTCAAACTCTGCAAACTCCGAGGCGTACCGAGCGACAAAGTCCTGCTGCACCTATTTACCGACGGACGCGACACCGGGCCCTTCACCGGCAAGGGTTTTATTGAACAGATCGAGGCGCAACTGGCCGCCATCGGCTGCGGGCGCATCGCGTCGATCTGCGGCCGCTACTACGCCATGGACCGCGACAACCGCTGGGAACGCGTCAAACGCGCCTACGACTTATTAACCGCCCGCGGCACTGGCGAGCCCCGCTTCAGCGGGGCGGGCGAGGCGATCCAAAACTACTACGACCACCCCACCAACGACTCGCAGAACGGCGACGAGTTCATCACCCCCCGGTCGATCGGCAACCCCGAGCACAACGCCATCACCGACGGCGACACCGTCCTCTTCTACAACTACCGTGGCGACCGACCCCGCGAACTGACCCGCGCCTTCATGCAGCCGGATTTTTATGGCAACGTCCCTCCCTCACCGGACTCTGGAAGCAAAGGCTTTGACCGCGGGCCCAAGCTCAACCTCCGCTACGTCTGCCTGACCGCTTACGACGAGACGTTCACGCAGTTCCCGGGCCTGGCCGTCGCGTACCCCAAGCCAGCGAAGATGACCGACATCGGCGGGGAATACCTTGCCAAACAAGGCAAAACCCAGTTCCGCTGTGCCGAGACAGAGAAGTTCCCGCACGTGACCTTCTTCGCCAACGACTACCGCGAAGAGCCCTTCGATGGTGAAACGCGCGAGATGGCCCAGTCGCCGAGGGTCGCGACGTACGACCTCAAGCCCGAGATGTCGGCCTATGAAATCACCGAGCTGGTGCTTAAGCGCGTTAACGAAGTCGGCGTCGCCTGCCCGGACTTTATCCTCGTCAACTTCGCCAACGGCGACATGGTCGGCCACACCGGCAAACTCGACGCGGCGATCAAGGCGGTGGAGACTGTCGACGCGTGCGTTGGAACGATTGTGGATGCGGTACTCAAGCGTGGCGGCAAGCTGATCATCACCGCCGACCACGGCAACGCCGAGCAGATGTTCGATCCCGCCACCGGCTCGCCACACACAGCGCACACGACGTACGACGTGCCTTGCATCCTGGTCGACCCGGACCTGAGCGTGGACACGTCGTTAAGGGATGATGCGCGGCTGGCGGATTTGTTCCCGACGGTGCTGGACCTGATGGGGCTGGACAAGCCCCGGGCGATGACCGGCGTGTCGCTGTTGTCGATGATGGCGACGTCGGCGGGCTGAACCCGACCGTACATGAAACCACCCCGCGGCGGCCGGTAGTGATTGGGGGCCGACGCAATACCCGCTGGGAGACCCGCTCGGGTTGGTCGAGCGTCCTGATGCTGCTGGAGATCATCGCCT
>JBGSTE010000103.1:0-2044 GCA_041736655.1 Phycisphaeraceae bacterium
CGCTCGCCGACGCCCCGCCGCTGTGCACCGCCAGCGTCAAAGGCCCGTCCCGGTGGCTGGTCATGAACGCGAGATTTCCCGCCGAGGCTTCATCGGCCCGATTCACCAGCACGCCACGCTCCGCCGCCGCGCGACCAATCGCCTCGTTGACCTGCGCGTGATCCGTCGCACACACAACCAGCAACGCGCCGTCCAGATCGCCCGGCTCAAAAACCCGCTCACGAATCTCCGCGTCGATCTGCCGCGCTGAAGTGTCAATCAGCGGATCGATCAGCACCACCTGAGCCCCCGCTTCCGCCAGCAACTTGGCCCGACGCACCCCCACCCCGCCCGCGCCGACCACGACACAGCGTCGGCCACGCACGCTGAGCATCACCGGCAGATCAGAAACCGATTCGTCCATCGTGTAAGTCTAACGCCGCTCGGCTCGAACGATCTACAATACCTCTATGCCCGATCTCTGGCAGGAACAACGCAGCGCCAAAGTCAAGCTCGCCCAGCCCCTGGCCGCGCGCATGCGACCACGCACGCTCGATGAGTTCGCCGGCCAGCAGCACTTCCTGGGCCCGGGCATGATGCTCCGACGCATGCTCGAGGCCGACCAACTGACCTCCGTCCTTTTCTACGGCCCGCCGGGCACCGGCAAGACCACCCTCGCCGAGCTCATCGCCAGCTACACGAAACGTCACTTTGACCGCGGCAACGCCGCCGCTGTGGGCGTCAAGGACGTGCGTCACGTGCTCGACCAGGCCCGCCATCGCCTTGAATTTGAAGGTAAACGCACGATCTTCTTCCTCGACGAGATCCACCGCTTCAACCGCGCCCAGCAGGATGTGCTCCTGGGCGATGTCGAGCGTGGCATCATCACGCTGATTGGCGCGACGACCGAAAACCCCTTCTTTGCCGTCAACAGCGCGCTCGTCAGCCGAAGCCAGATCTTTCAGTTTGAGCCGCTCGGTGAAGACGACATCGCGCGGGTCATCCGCCGCGCGATCGCCGACAAGGACCACGGCTTTGGCGAGCTGGCGATCACCATCGACGACGCGGCCATCGCGCACTGGGCCACCATCTCCGATGGCGACGCGAGGCGTGCCCTGTCCGCATTAGAGATCGCCGTACTCAGCGAGCAGCGAACGGCCTCAGCCCCAAAACCCAACCCCCAAAACCCAACCCCCTTACACATCACCCTCGACATCGCCGAGCAATCGATCCAACAGAAAGCCATCGCCTACGACCGCGACGGCGACGGCCACCACGACGCCATCTCCGCCTATATCAAGTCCGTCCGCGGCAGCGACCCGGACGCGGCGATCTACTGGCTTGCCAAAATGCTCGAGGCTGGCGAAGACCCGATGTTTATCGCCCGGCGTATCGCGATCCTCGCCAGCGAAGACATCGGCAACGCCGACCCCCGCGCGATCAGTGTCGCCGCCGCGTGTTACGAGATCGTCCACCGCATCGGCCTGCCCGAGGCAAGGATCACCCTCGCCCAGGCCACCACCTACCTCGCCACCGCGCCCAAGAGTAACGCCAGCTACGCCGCCATCAACGCCGCGATCGCCGACGTCAAGACCGGCCGAACCGTCCCCGTCCCCCGCCACCTCCGCAGCGGCGCCTACAGCGGCGCCAAACAACTCGGCAACGCCACCGACTACCAGTACGCCCACAACAGCGAAACGGGTTTTGTCGACCAGACCTACCTCGGCGTCGATAAGACTTATTACGAACCCGTCGACCGCGGCTACGAAAAAAGAATCCGCGAATACCTGGCGTGGATCGAGAGCCAACGTAAGCAGATGTGAGAGATGCGCGTTGCCACGCGACGGGAGTTCAAGACATCGACGGTTCGCAGGGTCAGAGGCTTGGCGAAGCTCCGGGACGAAGTTTTTGAAGTTGAATTATCATCTTGATGTCATGCAAGCTCAGAAGCTTATGAATACGAGGCGCAAACGCGTACTGACTTATGGCTGCTTCGCAGTGAGTGCGTTGCTTATTCTGCTGTTAATTTTTCGCCTGGATATCGGGACTGCCTACGTTGCCTGGC